>NZ_JAHBDR010000126.1:0-154666 GCF_019956575.1 Pseudomonas sp. A-R-19 | reverse complement strand
GTTCGGCGCCTCTGCACTGGGACACGACTGCTAAGCTTATCCACAATTGCTGAAGCAAAAATCAGCAATCCGCCCTGGGTCAATTTTCAATCGGCAGGGTGGGTCAGTTTTCAATCAGCGCCGACACTCTGTATCCCCGCGCTGTTTTGCAAGCCTGAACATTTCCAGGGCAGCTTCTTCGAGGGAATATGCAGCGGCTTTCAAGTCGCGGCGTAACTCTTGATTGGGTTTGTTAAGTGCCATGACAACCTCCTGCCAATCCCTTCCGCGATCATTGGCAGTGGTCAGCCTTCGCCGGCGGGACTACCTGGCCTGCACCGATTTCTTTAATCCAGCCATCTAACCGATTCTCACCTTGCTGGAAGATTGTGATCATCCTTCGAAGCGCCTCAGCGTCTGGTCCATTACCTGCGTGGCTTAGCCGCTCGGCAATCCGAACTAACTCCACGGCCGACCACTTCAGATCAGAGGCGACACCCTGCAGATCGCGCTTCAGGTCCTGCACTGGTTTGTTGAGCCCCATCATCACCCCTTACAAGTCCCCACAACACTAATCCGATATTCAGCTGCGAAATTGCACTCTACTTGATCACCCGCTTGCATTCGACCTGACCAGTCATTTGCATTCGTTCTGACCACCGATTGCATCGGATTTGACCAGCACGCTTTGTAACCATGATCGGCAGAGAACGGCCAGAAGCGGTCAGTAGCTCAAAACACTTAAAAACCACTGGTTGCTAAAGTAATCAGGATCCGAAAATAGCTCACTCGGTCGAAGGTACGGATGCTTTGCTGCCCAAGCGGATTAGTTCATTGGAGAAACACAGGCCGACGATGATCAGTGCCGCTCCCGCGTACAGGCTTTCGCGCGGTACTTCATTGAGCGCCACAAACGCCAGCAGGGCGGCGAACAGCGGCTCGGTCAGTTCCAGCGCCTGCACTTGGGATGGCTTGAGATACTCGATGGCCTTGGTGGTGCAGAAGAAGCCCAGGATTGTCGGCAGCGCGGCCAGCGCCAGCAGCGCGGCGATCGCCAGCGGCGACAGCTCGCCGATCACGAAATCATCGGCCGCGGCCGGCATCAGCAGGTACAGGCTGCCAAAGAACAACAATTGTCGGGTGAAGTGCAGTCCCCCCGACACGCCCATCCGCTTCATGGCAACCGAAAACGCCCCATAGCCGCAGCCGGCCATGGAGGCTAGCGCAGCACCTTGCAGGGTAAAGCCCTGCTGCAGGTCGGCGCCGAAGATCACCGCGATCCCGGCGATAGCCAGTGCGGCGCCCACGGTCGCGTTCGCGGTGATGGCATCTTTGAGAAAAATGCGCCCCAGAATGATCGAGGAAATTGAGGCACTGGCCATCAGCACCACCACCACACCTGCCGCAGCGTAGTGTCGATAGGCGGACGTTTCGAAATGGAACAGCACAAAGATGCCAAGGAATGCGCAGATAGCCGCCTGAGTCCATTTGGTCGACGCCGCCGGGCGCTTGAGGACAAATAATAAGATCGAGAGCAGCACGCATCCCAGTACGGTCTTGATGACAGCGACACTGCTAGCGGTGAAACCATTACTCATGAGTACTTTGCTGAGTACACCGATCGTAGCGTTCAGTGCCGCAGCGGAGAGTGCAAATATGACGCCTTTGCTGAAAGTAGATTGCATTGATGACGATCCCTGTCGCTGAATTGTCGTTCGATAGAATGCCGCCCTACATCGACGGCGCAAAGTTTGAGGATACGAAGATCCCATCGACCCCAGTATTTATTGTGGCATAAGCTGGATCGTCCAGTAGGATGCCATTCGCCTTCTTGTCGCCGCCAAGGGAGAAGTCAGAGGGCCTGGCCCTTGGCTATGCAATTTGAGTTGACGAACATTGCAGTGTGCTGCAAAGACTGACGTATATCCGGTTTGGATATTCCATGCATATTGGCAAATTGCTCGACCGCCGCTGTATCAAAACGAGTGGTCTGGATAAAGTCCAAGGCTTCGGGTTTTGTATTCAAAAACCGCGCGACGGGAGGAATACTCAGTAGCAACTTCAACAATCGGAGTGAAATGTAATGCTTGGGAGACTTTAAGCCCAAAGGTTGTGCCACCTGTACCAGGAGTTCTCGCAAGTTCGGTGTTTGGTCATCAAGCGCCAGCAGTTCCTGGCCCACCATGGCAGGATCAAAAGCACAAACCGCCACCAGCTCAACCAGGTAATCCACGGTGACCAGTGGCAGCCAGTGCTCGGCGGTACCGGGCACTGCAGTCAGCTTTCTCTGCACAAGGTTTCGTATCAGCTCCACCAGCGGCTGACCGTCAAGGATATGCCCAGTGCGGCTGTGGCCACAAACCGTCGCGGGGTGGACAACGGTAATCTCCCCGCCCTTGGTGGACATGACCTCCAGGGTCGCAAAATGCGCCTCCAGCTTGCTCCCCTCGTAACCACCGACATGTCGGTAGACGGCAGGCCAATTCGTCAGCTCCGGATAACGAGGATCAATTCCGATGCGTTGCAGATGTTCATGATTTTTCAGCATGTAGCCGCCGATCATCACTAGCCGGCTTTTTTGCTCAGCCGCCAACAGCGCCACGCGCTTTGCCCCTTCCACATTTACCGCACGAGAATGCTCCACTGAAAGCCCCCATGCGAAGTGGGCGCCCAGGTGGAATACGACGCTGGCGTGCCTTAGTACTTCTCGGTCAGCAAGACTCAGCCCGAGGTTGTCCCGTTCCAGATCGCCAGCTACGGCAAATACCCGGGTTGCACACCCTCTCAAATTGTCGACTTGCTCACGCAGTGCAGCTAGTCGCTCCGGGCGACGCATCAACACCCGAATGGTGTGACCTTTTGCACTCAGGTTCGCCACCAAATGTTGACCGATGAAACCGGTACCCCCCGTGACAAAGCACTCCACGCTCATTTCCCTGTTCCTTGTTTAAGGTGAGGAACCAAGCGTAAGCTATCAACCCAACTCTATGGTCAAGCGGTGTTTTCATGAAAATCGGCGAACTCGAGGCCCGCAGCGGTGCCAGCCGCCATACGCTACGTTACTACGAGCAAATCGGCCTGATCTCACCACAGCGGCGAACTAACAACTATCGCGATTACACAGCGCAAACTCTGCAGGATCTGGACTTTATCCAGCGCGCGCAAAGCATGGGGTTTTCCCTGGGGGAAATAGGCGAGATTCTGGATGCGCAACGGAACAAGCTGATCGATTGTGCTGACGGCGCCAAGCTAATTGAAAAGAAGATGGCGGAAATCAAACAGAAAATCGCCAACCTCCAAAGTATTTATCGGTATCTGGATGAAGAGCGTGCAAACCTCGAAGCCAGTGCTGCCAAACAACTTGAGCTTCAGCAGTTGAACAACTCTTCCAACTGAACGGTCAGCATCTAGAGAGCGGAAGCTGCAGCCTGCTTCAAGTTTCAAGTTTCAAGTTTCAAGTTTCAAGTCCCCTTATGCATTTTCTAAAGCCTTCTGGCCAGGCCCTGGACAGCAAACGTCCGCCCAACAGACCTTGCGTGGTTAAACGGGCGCCCATCTATGCGGCAGCAACTCGGTAATCTGTATCCGTCCGGCGGTGTCCTCTAGCCCGCCCTGAAAAGCTATGGTATCCGTCCTTTGGGCGAGTCGGCGAAACAGAGTGACTCGTCTTCTCACCTGCTACACCGGAGCACGCTAAACCTAGGTCAGATTCAACCCGCCGTCTGAGAGGAGTATCTCGCCGGTTAAGTAGTCCGACTCGACCAGCATTACAACAGCTTTTGCGATGTCGTCTGGGCTAGCGGCCCTGCGCATAGGTGCACGAGTTCGCCACAACTCTTGAGCACCTGTCCACTCTGCGGTCAGAGGCGTGTCGACCAAGCCAGGCGCCACAGCGTTTACGCGAATTTCTGGCCCCAGCGATACCGCGAGCAAGCGGGTCATGTGATTAAGCGCAGCTTTGCTTACCGCATAGGGAATCGATGCACCCTTAGGACGGATACCGGCATGCGAACTGATGTTTACGACGCAACCTGCTCGACGGTCACGGGCGGCATCGCGTAATGCCGACTCGGCCAATGCGACTAGGTGGAACGGCGCCACGACATTAACCTCGTTAAGTTCGTGCCACACCGTCGAGTTGGCCGAGGCAAGGTCGCAGTGCGGAATGACTCTGCTAATACCGGCGTTATTGACCAATACGTCGAGCTGCCCCCACGCGGCGATCGCCTCGTTAATAAGCCTGACCCTGTCAGCTTCGAAAGCAAGATCAGCTTGCACGTAAATAGCCTGCTTCATTTCGGCAACCATTGCGCGTCCCGCATCCGCAGAATTTCGCGAATGGAGCACCACCGCATAGCCTGCACGGCTTAGTACACGTGCAATGGCTGCGCCGATACCGGAAGTGGATCCTGTAACCAACGCGACGCGTAATACGTTATCGATTGTCGGATTGGGTTTCATATGGATATCTCGAATTGGTTGCTAAAAAGCCATCACCGTAGCACCAAGCGGGCAACGTCGGCGTCTGGCGGTCACGATAGGCAGGTATCCATTTTCAAATCAGGTTGGCGCTTATTCTGCGGCGCAAAGCTACGCTTTTCATTGAGACGTCCGGCTGTACGTATTCTTGGACGACTTGGGCTTTAAAAGGTTTGGGGCAAGAAGTTCTCTGACGCATGGAAATCCTGGCGATAATGGCGAAGGTGTCCACGTACTTTTAAGTGAAAAACACCGCCTTTGTCACAGCTATCGGCTAGGTTTATGCGTCCGACACCACGCCTTGCGTGATGAAACCGGTTGCCACTTATGCGGCAACAATTGATCGACTTCACTCACCCGCTGCGTCGGCAGGCGCGTGAGCACGCCCTTTAAATACGCATACGGTTCATGGATGTTAAGCCGTGCCGACTGGTTCAAACTGATAATCGCAGCCGCACCTTTGCCGCTACGTAAGGAGCCCGGGAATAGCCAGTTTGAAAGCCCAAAAAGCCCATGGCCGGATTTGATTTCCCCATCAGTGAATTGCTCCGGATTTGCTAGACACATAATGTCTGCTTTGGGTTGATTCTGTTGAAAAAGTCGGATTTTCAGCTGGCCTGAACTAAGGCACGACCACCATCGGAGAACCTACTCACCACATCGAGTGGTTTCTCGGCTCTTCGTTGACCTTTGCTGCTCTGTTATTGGGTTAATTTGAGGTTTTTTGCTTCGTGCAGGCGCACCTATCCCGTGGCAGGTGGCCCTTGAGATGTAAATTTGGCCAGCCGTCGCAGGTTCTGCACCGCAGCGGCCAGCGTGAATTCATCAGTCGCGCCACTCATGCCACGTAGTCGCAGGCGATCCAATTTCAGGATGCGCTTGAGGTGGGCAAACAACATTTCGACCTTCTTACGTTCGTGGCGAGAGCGCACGTACCCAGGTGTCGCTGCGATTCGCCGAGCCACATCGCGCGCGGCTTCATGGACGCTGCGGGCGATCTTGCGGCACGCAGTGTTCGGGCAGCACTTGGCTTTCATCAGACAGGCAACGCAGTCGGTCTGCCGGGATCGGAAGATAATGGTGTTGGCTTTGGTGACGTGTGAACGCTCATTTTTGAAGGCTCGCCATTCGCTGCGCAATGGGTTTCCGGCCGGGCAGCGGTATTCCTCAGCCTCTTCATTCCAGTGGAAATCGTTGCTCGAAAAACTGTTGTTCTTGCGCTCGGTTTTGTCCCACACCGGCACATGCGGCTCGATGTCTTTTTCCTCCACCATCCAGGCCAGCATCGGCGCGGTGCCGTAAGCGGTGTCGCCAATAAGGCGCTCCGGCTTGATGTCGAACTGCGCTTCGACCCGTTCGATCATCGTCTTGGTGCTCTCGACTTCTGCGGTTCGATGAGCCGGTGTGGGTTCCACGTCCATGATCACGCCGTGCTCGGTATCGATCAGATAATTCGTGGAATAAGCGTAGAACGCTGGGCCACCTGGAGCTGCGGTCCAGCGGGCTTGAGGATCAGTCAGCGATAGGCGCTTCGGTAGCGTTTCGGCCAGAGCCTCTTCATCGAGTGCCTCAAGATACTCACGCACGGCGCGGGTGCTCAGGGCCGGATCGTTCCAGTTGACCGGTTCATCACCCGGTACACCGCGCTGCCGGCTGGCATCCGCTTTGATGATGCTGGCGTCCACGGCAAAGCCTTCGCCCTTGACCAGGCCGGCGTCCATGCAACGACGCAGCACTTCGTTGAACAGCCAGCGAAACAAATCGCTGTCCCGAAAACGGCCGTGCCTATTTTTGGAAAAGGTCGAGTGATTGGGGACTTCATCTTCAAGGCTTAACCGGCAGAACCAGCGATACGCCAGGTTCAAATGGGCTTCTTCGCACAGCCGACGCTCTGAGCGAATGCCGTAGCAATAGCCCACGATCAGCATGCGGATCATCAACTCAGGGTCAATCGACGGACGCCCAATTGGGCTGTAAAAATCGGCGAGGTAATGGCGCAAGTCGCTCAGATCGAGACACCGATCAATGCTACGCAGAAGGTGATTGGCGGGGATGTGGTCTTCAAGGTTGAACGAGTAAAACAGCCGTTCCTGCCCACTCGATAACTGTCCCATCATGCTGCGTGCTTCCCTGCTGGCCAATGCAGAGATTTTGCCGCAGGCCAGACAGGGGAGCTACTTTTTCAACAGAATCGGCCGATTTCTGCCTGTCGCCACAGTCAACTTTAGGTCGTCCTCTACCGGTCAAAAATTAGGAGCGTGAGCAAGCGCAATTCAGGTGAATGTTGAATGCAAACAGCTAGATAGAACTAGGTAATTAGCCACCAGTCTCAGCCAGCGTGAGATGAGCTAGGCTTCCGGCAACATTTCTCAAGGATGACCGTCATGCTAGATAGCTCAGACTGCAAGATCGCGACGGCTGACGCTCTGACATTGCTACTCCACAATCAACACGCCCTAGGTGCAGCAATAGAAGAAATAACCAAGTGGCTTTTAGAAAATGGGGTTGGCAGTGTTGCCGCTAATGCGATATCGGCCATGGAAACGCTGGACACAAATGCTCAAGCCATCACAGATTCCATAATGAGGATACGCCAGTCTTAGGATCACTCAGTGCAGTCTAAGGCTGCCCTCTGATCTGAATCGGTCCCTGATTTTATAGGCACATTTGACCGATAGTGGAACGAGTAGCGACGGCCTAGCACGACCGTCACAATGAATGGTCAGACTTCCGTCTGCTCCGCCATTTCCAAGGCATCATCGACCTCGACTCCCAGGTACCTAACAGTGCTTTCAAGCTTCGTATGACCTAGTAAGAGTTGGACGGACCTCAGGTTCTTTGCCCTGCGATAGATCAAAGAAGCCTTGGTTCTCCGAAGCGTGTGAGTACCGTACATGGTTGGATCAAGGCCAATGGCTGCCACCCAATCTTTGACTATTCGAGCGTATTGTCTGGTGGAAAGATGGTCTGAGGCGTGCAACCAGCTCGGGCACAAGAAATCCTCGCCGCGAAGGCACTTTTGAGCAGGAAATCAGCGCAGGGGCAATCGTGCCGTTCCCCGCCTATGACCCTGCCCTGCGTACCCGTTATGCCTTCAGCCACCTGAAAGAGCGCTCACTGCCACCCGCGGTAGAGATTTAGAGCCAGTCTCTTACGGGCTCTGCTTGGAGATATGTGGCGGATACGTGGAGGTTCATACCCGAAGAGGAAAACGTTCCTCCCTATTAACGATGCAATCGTGCACGCCTCGCACCCGATGCTCTTGAACACCCCGCGTTGGAGCACTCTACGTTAATTCCCCTCCCTCTCGACCAGCGGATAATCGAAATCCTCAGTGGGGCAAAAAGTGGGGCAAAAATCAGCTCCGCGCAAAAACAATAAATCATAAAAAAATCCAGTCACCGCTAAGTGACTGGATTTCTTTAAGAATAAATGGTCGGGACGGAGTGATTCGAACACTCGACCCCTAGCACCCCATCTCCTCTGACCGCCAACGATGCCGGCCGAATCCTCAGGGAGGATGGCAATCTGGCCGGTCGACTCTCAGTCCGCAAGGACGGCGTGACAGTCAGCTTTTTCTATCGGTATCGGTGGGGTGACCAGAACAAAGAGTACGCCTGCGGCGTCCTGGCCACGCAAATCCCTGACGGACATCCGCAAGGCCCGCAATCAGGCTCGAGCGCTCATTGATGAGCAGATCAATCCCAACGAGCAAACGAAAACAGCCAAGGCACAGGCATACGCCACTGCTAAGGTAGAGGCCGGACAAGTAAAGACGTCAATGGATACGTCCTGGTGTTCATTGTGCATCAACCGTCTTGCTTCATTCAGTCGCAGCCATTTTTGGTACTGCAGAGGGCTCATTGCGGCGAGTTGACGGAAGTGGTGGTGAAAGGTCGGAGTGCTCATCTGCACACAGGCCGCAAGTTCATCGACGCGAAGCGCCGAAGCATGTCTTGCGGTTTCGGTGGAAGTTACGCTCTGAAATTGGACGTAGCCATGCATTGAGCGGTGAAAACACCTTTTTTGCGCGCTGCCACATCAAATCTGAGCCCTGAACCTTCTGCGCAAAACACGAATTTCAATCTCAGACGCGCACTTTTTTGCAGTGGAAACCGAAGCCAACTTTTTCCACAGAATCGACCAAGAGCAGTCATCCAGCGATGGCAATGTTGATGAGTGGGGGCTATGGAGTTTGTGGCACCAACCTCGACATAGCCCATCGGCTACATGGGTCAAAACCGTAGCCGTTCTCTAGTATCAGGACGCAGAATTGATTGTGCCAATGGCGTTAACCATGCGGTTGAGCGGCTGCCACTCAGTAGAACAGCAGGGGATGTTCTAGGGGGGTAAGCAGCAGCTTTTCAAGGCTCAGTGCGGCATCTTCGGGATAGAGGGTGTTGATGCTGAGCCTAGGTTCGGTCATGTAGGCCGCCGGGCCAAGTGCGCCAACCATCTGGCTGACGCTGTAGAAGCCCCTGACCATTCCCTGATGCTGAATTTTGACTTTGAAGCTGGCTCTGGGCTCGAGCCTGGAGGCGCGTATTTTCCAGTCAGCTGGAACGTTGGGGTAGTCAAGAATGCGCTTCAGGGTCTGATTTTCCTGATCGCTGCCGTTGAGCATGACATGCTGCTTGAACGCCATGATCACCAACGACAATGCGTCTTGCCATTCCTCGCTCAGCGCGCCATCGCTGCCGTCGTTGAACAGAAAGTCATACAAGTTGACAGTTTGCCTGAGCCGCTCGGTATCGACTTTGTCCTGATAGAAGCCTACCCAGGCCTTGTTGACCATCAGGATATTGCCCGCGCCATCAGTCAGGGTGGATGGATACGGATCCAGTGTCTGCAATGTTCTGAGCATTGCAGACCTTAACCACTTGAGATCCGGGCTGTGAAAGTCCTGCGCTATTTCATTGGTCGCGTAGCCCGCAGCAATGCGCAGATGGCTGCGATCCCTGCGGCCAAGCTTTAGCGCGTCCGCGATGTGGTCGGTCAGCACCTCACTTGGCTTGCTTATCCCGTTTTCCAGGCGACTGACATGTCGAGTCGAGGTGCCGACCATTTCGGCCAGTTGCTCCTGGCTCAGCCCGAAGACTCCGCGCCAGAACCTGAGAAAGTCAGCAAAGCGCTGTAAGTGTTGTGTCTCGGCCATGTCCATTGTTGCGAGAAATCCCTTCTATCAGACATCCCATGTCGTGGTGACTGGGGCCGGCCTCGGCAAAATGGGCGGGTCTCGTCCATTCTTCGCGGAGTAATACCATGGCGGCCTCCATACTAAACGTCAGAGATCTGCATTTCTATCTGTTCGAGTTGTTCGATGCGCAAGCCCTGACCGCCCGCCCGCGCTATGCCGAGCACAGCAAGGAAACTTATCTGGCGGCCATCGAAACCGGGCGCAAGATCGCGCAACGCTACTTCCTGCCAATCCGGCAGAAGGTGGATGTGCAACAGCCTACGTTCGACGGCAAGCAGGTGCACATGCTTCCCGAGATCAAACCTGCAATCGATGCAGTTATCGAATCTGGGCTCGCTTGCCCGGAAGCCGATTATGAATGGGGTGGCATGCAATTGCCGACCATTGTTGCAAGTGTGGCCACTTCTTTCCTGTCAGCTGCTGGCAGCACCACACTGGGTTACACCAGTCTGACCAATGCCAACTGCAATCTTATCGAGGCCCACGGCACGCCCGAACAGGTCGAGAAGTGGGTCGTGCCGATGCGTCAGGGCCGGTTCGCCGGAACCATGGCCATGACCGAGCCGTCGGCGGGCTCGGGGTTGGCAGACCTGACGACCAGCGCGACCAGGACTGAAGAGGGTCGTTACCTGATCTCTGGCAACAAGATCTTCATTTCTGGCGGTGATCACAACCTTAGCGAAAATATTGTTCACCTCGTCCTGGCAAGGATCAAAGGCGCGCCCAAGGGCATCAAGGGCGTATCCCTGTTCATTGTTCCCAAGTATCTGGTCGATGAAACAGGTGCGGTCGGCAGCCGCAATGATGTGAGCCTGGCTGGCTTGTTCCACAAGATGGGTGGGCGCGGGCAAACCTCCTGTGCGATCAACTTCGGTGAACAGGGCGGCTCGATCGGCTACCTGGTAGGTGAGGAGAATCAGGGTATTCGCTACATGTTCCACATGATGAATGAGGCACGCATCATGGTCGGAACCAGCGCCGCACTCACAGCTTTGAGCGGTTATCAGTACTCCCTCGACTACGCGAAGGAGCGGCGACAGGGGCGTTTACCTTCGTCCAGGGATCCGCTCTCTGCGCCCGTGCGAATCATTGAGCATGCGGATGTGCGGCGCATGCTGTTGGCACAAAAGGCCTATGCCGAAGGTGCCTATAGCCTGTGTCTGTTTGGTGCACAACTGGCTGACGACGTGCGCACTGCTCCTGACGAGGCCGAGCGCAGAAGCGCAAAGGTACTGCTGGATTTCCTGACGCCGATCATCAAGTCCTGGCCATCCGAATATGGTCCGCGCGCCAATAGCCTGGCGATTCAGGTGTTGGGTGGACATGGCTATACCAATGAGCATCCGGTCGAGATGTTCTACCGCGACAACCGCCTCAACTCGATCCATGAGGGCACCTATGGCGTGCAGTCGCTTGACCTGCTCGCACGCAAGGTGCCCGCCGACAATATGGCCGGATACACGAACTGTATCAGCAGGATGCGTGACGACATTGAGACGGCCACCCAGCACCCGGCATTGCAGGAGCCTGCGGCTGCGCTTCTGGTCGCCATTCAAGTGCTTGAGGAAACCACCGGTGCTGTTCTTGGCGGCATGCAGAAACTGCACATCGACTTGGCGCTGGCCAATTCGGTCAAGTACCTGGAGCTGTTTGGCAACGTGGTTGTGGCCTGGATGTGGCTCAAGCAAGGCATAGCCGCGAGCGCTGGCCTGGCCAGGGATCCGCATGAGGATGACCGAAACTTCTACCTGGGCAAGTTGCAAGCCCTCAAATACTTCTACGCCTACGAACTGCCAGAGATACAGGTCTGGAAACAGATTCTGTGCGACTTCGAAGATGCCTTCTACATGGCCCGAGAAGAGTGGTTTTGATGGCTGCGGCGTACCTGGTTTGTCCGTTGAATAACCGTATCAATCGCAGAGGTTTCATATGAGTCAGCAAAGTATCGATTTCACTGGGCGTGTCGCCATCGTCACCGGAGCCGGAAACGGACTCGGACGCTCCCATGCGCTGGCATTGGCCAGGCGCGGTGCCAAGGTGGTGGTGAATGATCTGGGAGGCGCCCGTGACGGCGCGGGTAACTCGTTGCAGGCTGCAGACGAGGTGGTCGCGCAAATCCAGGCCATGGGCGGCGAAGCCATTGCCAACGGCGCCAACGTTGCCAACTTCTCTGAAGTCGAGGCGATGGTCGCGCAGGTCATGGAGCGTTGGGGGCGGGTCGATATTCTGCTCAACAACGCCGGAATACTTCGCGATAAAAGCTTCTCCAGGATGGACCTGGCCGACTTCAGGCTGGTGATGGACGTGCACCTGATGGGCTCGGTCAACTGCACCAAGGCCGTCTGGGAAATCATGCGGGCGCAGAACTATGGGCGAATTGTCATGACCACCTCCTCTTCCGGTCTCTACGGCAATTTCGGTCAGTCGAATTACGGTGCGGCCAAGATGGCGGTTGTAGGGCTCATGAATACTTTGGCGCTGGAGGGACAGAAACACGATATCCGGGTCAATGCGCTGGCCCCCACTGCCGCCACCCGCATGACCGAAGATCTATTGGACAAGACGGTACTTGAACTCTTGACCCCTGAGTCGGTTACCGCAGGCGCGCTAATGCTGTGCCACGAGGGTGCACCGCAGCGCACGATCCTCTGTGCCGGTGCAGGTGGCTATGCCACTACGCGGATTTTCGAGACCAATGGCGTGTTCCTCCCACCTGCCTTGCAGACCCCTGAGAGTGTGCTGGCGACCTGGGACGTTATCTGTGACACCACAGATCAATGCGCCCTGGAGGCGGGCTTCAAGCAGACAGAGAAGTTCCTGTCCAAGGCTGCCGCCAGCTTCGGCAATCAATGAGATCGCACGCCTGAGCGGCGCATCCAATTCAATTCCTGCGCTTGTCCGGTTGACGGACGGGCGCGTTTTTCTCGGAGGCAGTATGCAGGATTTATTCAGTTTGCAAGGTCGGGTGGCGCTGGTCACCGGTGGGGCGCGAGGGATTGGCGCGATGATCGCGCGGGCGTACCTGCAATGCGGGGTCAAGGTGTACATTTCATCGCGAAATCAGGATGAGCTGGCGAATTTTACCAACGCTGTTGCAAGCCTTGGCGAGTGCGTTGCGATCCGTGCTGACCTCTCCAGCCTGGAGGGCATCGAGTTTTTGGTCGATGAGATTGGCAAGCGTGAGTCCGGCCTGGACATCCTGGTTAACAATGCCGGCGCCACTTGGGGCGCGGAGTTTTCCGTGTATCCAGAGGCGGGTTGGGACAAGGTTGTGGATCTGAATCTGAAGTCACCGTTCTTTTTGACGCAGCGTCTGCTCGGGCTGCTCAAAACTGCGGCTAAAGCAGAGACTCCGTCCCGGGTGATCAATATTGCCTCGGTCAACGGCCTGGTAAATCCCGGAGTCGATAATTATGCGTACTCTGCCAGCAAGGCCGGCCTGATTCACCTGACCCGGCATCTCGCGGTTGATCTGGCTCCCGCTCATATCAATGTCAACGCCATCGCGCCCGGCTTTTTTCACACGAAAATGACGGCTTACGCGGTTGAGCAAGATATAGGCTCAATCATGGCCACGGTCCCGAGGGGGCGTCTTGGCAATCAGGACGATATGGCTGGCGCTGCCATCTTCCTGGCATCCAGGGCCTCTTCCTGGATCACCGGACATACGCTGGCGCTGGACGGTGGTCTGGTCGCAGCCGCCGGTTGATCAAATAGATTTCAGCGATACTCATGAGACTCTGTGACAAGCCGCAATAGAAAGCCCCCTCCGCTGGCAGCGGAGGGCTCACGGATAACAGCGTCAGCTTTGGCGGGTTGCCTTACTTTGGATCAACACCCAGTGTTCCTATGAAGTCGACCACGGCTTGCCGTTCTTTGTTATTGATCTGGGTAGCAATGGCTTGCATCCACTTGCCCTGGATATCGGAATACTCATCTGCCCCCCGCCAACCCTGAGCGTAATTGTTCAGCTGCTGATCGATATACCAGCCGTCAAGGATTCGCAAATCAGGTGCCTGCAGGTGTGCATAACCTTGGGCAAATTGGCCGTGGCAAGCCGCACAGGTATCCTGATAGCGTGCTGCGCCAACTTTGGCAGTGGCACTGTCAGACTGTGGTGCCTTGGCCAGTTGCAGACCGGCGTAGTGCGCGGCCAGACTGGCAAGTTGCTCTTCACTGAGGCTCAGGGTAATCGCACGCATGCTCTGCCCCGCCTGATCCTGTTGGGCATAGCCGCGCCGGCCGGCTTTGAAATTCAGCAACTGACGAGCCAGATATTGTACGTTCTGCCCCGCCAGGCGCGGTGCGCCCAACGCCTGATTACCCTGGCCTTCTGCGCCGTGGCACACCGCACAGGTTGCACTCAGTGCTGCAGTGGGCGCCTCCGTCGCCTGGGTGGCGAGCGGAGCCAGAAACAGTAAGGCCAGGCTGGTCATCTTATTCATCTGCGAATGCTCCACTGTGCTGCTGTTGCTCACGCTGAACGATCTGTTCAAGCAGATGCGCTTGAATGACTGATGGGCTGGCCAGGGGATACTGACGCAAGGTGCCTACTTCAGCAGCGGTATAGGGTTGAAAATCCGCCGGTATCTGTGCCGCACTGAAGCTGCCGAGCATCCAGTTCAGCAAGCGTGCCAGATCAGAATCGGGCAGCGCCGTCTGGGCGGTGCCCGGCACCTGCACCAGATACTCGCGACCGCCCGGGACACTGAGAAAGCTGCCCATCCGATTACGCAAATCTGGCACCTGTCGTGCGGGAAAGCCGCTGCCATCTGGTAAATGGCAACCCTGACAATTGAGCATGTAATCGACCTGAGCCGGCTCGGTCGCCCAACTGCAGCTGCTGGACAGGAGAAGCCCCAGAGCAACTGCGCGAATCATTGTTCCTTCACTCCGATCACGACCGACAGCGAGCAGTGATAAGGCACATTCGCCTGGCTGCCGGTACACCAATTGAGATCGTTCGAGCTCTGCGGCCGATAGATCGGCGTGTCGCCCTGATCTCGCTGGCAGATGCAGCGCCCACAATTACTTTTGCCACAACAGTCGTTGTAGGAAATGACGTAGTCCTTGCCGTCCGTAGGGTTTCGGCAGGTGCCGATCCAGGTGATGTCCGACTTCACGGTGCCAGGCGGACAACTGCTAGCCGTGCCACCACAACATCCACAGAGAAAACCGTCGATCGCACAATGTCTCCAGTAGTCGCAGCTATTGGGATTGCCTTCTTCAGCAATGCCCGTGGAGGCAAAGGCACTGTTGCGATAAACCGGCAGCAGCGTAAAGGCGCCCGCACCGATCAACAGGGTGCCCAGGCCGCCGAGAAAACCTCGACGCGACGTGCTGCGAGCGGTCTGTCGGGTGAGTTTTTCGGTCACTTGATCAAGCCAATTGTTTTCCATCGTCATTGCCCTCGATGCGTGTGCCTGGCAACTCAGCCATGTGCCGCATGAAATTGTTGAACCGTGGCGTAGCCGAGGCTTTTCGCCTCGAACAGGCTGTCCAGATGTTCGCGGGTATTGATCAGGCCGTGTGCGGTCACCTTGCCCGAGGCATCAATCAACACCCCATAGGGCAGCTTGGCGATCTGGTAAGCCATGCCAACCTCGGGAGAGAGCAAATACGCAAACTCATTCAGCCCTTCACGTCGAATGAAGGACAACTGTTCGGCTTCGTCACCATCACTGGCCAGGATCACGCGTAGCCAGGCTCGCTCCTTTGCCTGGGCCGACTTGAGCACCGGCAGCAAGGTCTTGCACACCGGGCACGTCGGCGAAAGGAAGAACAGCAGTGTGGAGAGTCCGCCAGCATCGACGCCAGCCAGACTCAATGCACCGCCGGTCAGGCTCGGCAGATTGAAGACTGGCGCCTCATCCCCGACCTTGATCACCTTGCCCAGCGACAGCGCCCCTACCGGGCGGATGCGTTCGTGCAGCAGACCAATTTGCCGGGTCAGGGCCAGCACCGTCACCAACAAACCGATGATGGCCAACCAGGAAAGGCTAATGGCAACAACCAGTGCTTCAATCATAGAGAGAGTTCTCGGGCAGAGTTTTGGTTGGCAATCAGGGTATTGGCCAGAAGGTAGAAGGCGCTGCCGGTAAGCACCACGCAGCCAATCACCAGCCAATCGTAGAAAACCAGGATGCGGCCGCTCGGCGGCAGCAGCAGATTCAGGGTGAGGAGCATGAGAATCAGGTTGCGCCATACCAATGGCCAACTGACTGCCTGGCGGCGGGCGCCTGCCTGGCAACCGCAGTCGGCAATGCGCCGGCCCTGCAACAGGCTCTGCGCCATTGCAAGCGCATAGGTCAGCAACAACGCCGCCGCGAGCCACACAACGAAGGGCTGCCGGAAAGCCAACAACCCGCCGGCGGTGACTATCTCAAGCCAAGGCAACAGCAAGGCGACAGGACGAACCAACCCTTGCGCAAGCACGTCATAGCTCTGCAACACCGCCGTGAATCCAAGCGTGTCGCGTAATTTGTGCCAGCCTGCAACCCCCAGCAGCAGGGCCATGCCGGCACTTATGGCGGTCAACCAGACCGGTTCGCCGAGCAGGCCGATCACCATGGCAGCACCATGTTCAGATATCCATAAGGCAGCCCGGTGATGGTGCGCAGGTGCGCACCGCTCTCGACATCGTAAAGATTGATGTCCTGCTGCAGACGACGCAGCACACCATCCTGGCCCTCGGTTAAATAAATCCAGGCACTGGCCAGCCAGGGCATCTGCAGCACCCAGTCCACGCTGTAAAGTCGTGGCTGGACGCCGGGACTGACGCCGATAGAGATGCTCTGCTCCGCCAGTTTGATGGTCTGGATTTTTTTGCCCTGGTTCGCATCGAAGACCCAGACTTCGGTGCCCGGCTCCTGGAAGGTGTCTGGCCCGCCTTGGTGCATCAACACGAACAATCGGCCGCTCGCTGCATGTACGGCGGTGTGCTGAATGCCGCTCATGCGCCAGTCGTCCTTGCGCTCATCCCCGCTAAGCAACGACCACTGCCGGGACACGCGCAACTGATCCGGGCCCATCTGAATGGCATACACCTGACTTTCGCGAGAAACGAAATACCAGGTGTCACCTATCCGCGAAGCCGAAGTCGACAGCAGATCCTTGAGCGGATCGAATAACGGTTTGCTGCGCTGCTGGATCAGTACCTGACCTTGTTCTCCCAGGCGCAGGTGAAGAAATCCGCCGTCGCCGCAGATGGCATAGAAGTCACGCTTGCCGGCCGGATAGATCGAGGCGCAGCCGGGTGTCTCCACCTCGCTGACAAAACGATCGGCATCCAGATCGACGATACTGATGGACTGCGCCGGGGTAAAATTGAGCACCAGGAGAAAACGCTCGTCGTCCGACAACACACTCAAACCCGTATTGCCCAAGGCGTTGATGCGCTTGGACGGAATCGGGATCTCCCGTTTGGGCGCGAGGGTCAACGGGTCATAGACCGTCACCATATCGCTGCGGGTTCCACGGGTGCCGCGACTGAAATAGGTTTCGACGGAAAACAACTCATTACGCGACTGCGCAGGCAACAGGCTGTTGAACCAGAAGCCGGTATCAAGCTGGCCCAGCATCTTGCCGCTGTCATCGAACAAAAAGGCTCGACCATCGAGCTGCGTCGGCGCTCGATTGCCCCATACCCAGAACCAATGCTGACCGTCATGGGCTGCCAGGGTTTCGACCCTGGCCTGCTCCACCGCAATATCAGCCAGTGCCAAGGGCAGTTGCAGTGAAGTGCCCAGCATGAAATAGCACGCTAAACGTTTGAACATATCGACATTACCTACCTACCCAGAAGCTATTGAAGTTGGCTGCGATCGGGGTTTTCTCGCTGTGTATGACGGTGGGCCTATGCCATTCCCTTCTTGCGCGCCAGGGCGCGATACACATAGAAAATCTCTGTAAAAATCAACGACCAGGCCAGGGTTTCAATCACCCACTTATTGAAAAACACCGCAGTGTCTTCATTGGGCAGAACCATGAAGTCCTGGATAGCGGCGACAAACAGATTCAGGACGATAAGCACGATCATCAACCAGCCGTGCAAGATCAGCTTGTATTTGAATGCTTGCTGCACGATACAACCGCAGAAGATTAAAAAGAGTACGGCTGCCAACATTGAAGCGACCGGCAATGCCGCCCGCATGAAGTCCAGCGTTTCAAAGCCGTAACTGAGAACAAGCGCGACGACAAAAACCAGAATCTCCTTACCTTTGGACAATTCAAAGTTATGCGTCACTTTCATTAATCCGATGGCACCAATAACGGTGACACCAAATAATTTTGAGAACGTATCCAGGTAATGCCAGACATAGGCGGAAAATTCAAAGACACCGGCCTTATCTAAAATCACGTTGGTTGCAGACACGGCCAGAAAGAACCACTCGTAGCCCAACATATCGTTTTTCAACTTGAGAAGGCGGTATCCGTAATAAAACCCGACCCACACCAGGGACGAAACAGCCGCGTAAATCATCATATCTCTGCTAGACATTGCCGCTGTCCTTTTTGTTTTGACCGGGAGGATTTGATTACCCACCGGCACTGCAGCCTATGGGCTGGCTTAAACAGCGCCAGCGCAGGTCATCGGCCTCCTCGGCAAACGGGAATAACCTGATGGCCGTAGTGTCAGATCAACGCCCAGCCAGGTGTTACCCAATATCCGCATAGAGTAAATTGCGTTTATTGGCTAACGCTGGCACTGCCAATCGCTTAGGCTGCGCGAGACCGATCGTCAGTGCACTTTCAGCACGATGGGCGATTACAGGAGTAGTGGTGATACGCGCCGCATGGGATAAAGGCGCTTAGTGCTCGGCGGAGTAACCGCCAGGAATCGTATGTTGTCCAAGGAGATTGCCAGTGAACACCAGCGGCGGCCTTTGCTCCCCTACTCCATTGATCGCGACTGATCCCGTCGTCGTCAGCGTTGCAGAACTGCATGACGTTGATGACTATGGCGCGACCCTGCCTGGCTGGTCCAGCGAGGTCCAGCAGTTGAGCAACGGATTCTTTGCCGGACGCTGCAGCCTGGTGAGCTTTGCCGGCATGCAACTGTTTCGCGAAATCACCTCCCAGCGCATGTGCGTTAAGTTCGCCACCAAAGCTAATTCGCGCTCCATTGCCCTGCCGCTGTCGTTGTCCCAACCTGCCCTGTTCAGTGGCACCGAAGTCAATCACCGGGAAATCGTCTGCTTTGCCGAGGATGAAACCTTTACCTACTACACAGCACACTCAAGCGACTTGCTGACCCTAAGCTTCGACACTGATGTCTTTACTGCCTATGCCGATCAAATCAAAGATGCCGATGTCGCTCGCAGCCTTGATAAAACCGCCTTTCTAAAGGTCATGCCAGATCAGGCTGCGCAGCTGCAAACATTTCTGCAAACCGTACTGACCGTTCTGCTCAACAACCCAGGCGCCTTGCAGCACCAGCATGCACAGGACTCACTGACCGAATCCATTTACACACAAGTGCTCAAGTTGCTTGGCAACGGCGACAAACTGTGCGCATTCGCCATGCCCAAACATCGCTATGCCCTGGTTGCACGGGCGCGTGAATACCTGTTTCACGACCCCCAGGGTGAGAGCTTCACCATTGCCAGGCTTTGCCACTACCTGGGAGTTGGCTCACGCACCCTGGAATATGCATTCCAGGACGTCCTGGGCATGACCGCAGTGGCTTACTTACGCGCATTGCGACTCAACTATGTGCGGCAGGACATCAAGTCTGGCGGGCCACAGACTTCCGTGCTGGATATTGCTGCGCGCTGGGGATTTTGGCATCCGTCGCATTTCAGCGCAGATTACAAGCGCCTGTTCGGCGATCTGCCATCCGAGACGCGCCGACGTTATGCCAGTTAACGTGATGTTGCTCCTGACTAACCAGCCCGCTATTCCTGTGCACTAACATTTCGCCCAGTGCGATACTTTTGAATATAAAGCTATTTACCAATTGGATAATAGCGCTGGAGCACTCAGTGACCGGCGCTAATTCTGCACGCGCGCAACACATGTCGCCGAAGCATCGGTTAAGTGCGCCCGGCAATAATTCAAACATCGTAAACACTGCGATTTTTGGCTAACGCCTGCGCCACAACCACACAAATAATCGAACCAACACGTTGCAATGCGCATTGAGACTTGATGCACCACTACAACTTGCGCGGGCGTCAGTGGTCATTCCATCGTTACCGGCAAGGCTGAATATTTAATCAATCATCAGGACTTATTGACTGTGAACAAAACAAGCAGAGTGCTCATTCTGGGTGCCACGGGAAATATTGGTGGACTGACCGCTCAAGCACTGGCGGTAAAATACCCAGCTATAAACTTACGTCTGACCAGCAGCCGCGACGCCGGGTGCGACTTACTGCGTGCCCTGCATCCACAGGCTGAAGTACTTAAGGCCGACTGGTACGACCCCGGTAGTCTGCCCACCGCTTTTACCGACGTAGACAAGGTGTTTATTGTCTCGCCGGATTTTTACACCGACGAAAGCATCGTCACCCCCAACCTGATTAGCGCCATTCAGGAAGCCGGCTGTGTTGCCCAGGTATTGCGCTTGATCTCCCTCCCGCCAGGGCTGACGGCTGATCAATTGGAGCCGGACATTCTGGCCACCCGCTGTGGGGCCAACCTCTCGGTTGTCGCGAAGCCACTGTTTGATGCCAGTGGCTTACCCATGACCTACCTCAATGTTGCCAGTTGGTTGATGTTCAATGTGCCCTGGTTCCTGGCTGCCGAGGTGAAACAACACCGGCGCCTGGCCATGCCGCAGGCCACCCATGCATCACGCCTGTGGTTGTCTGAGTGCGACGTTGCCGCAGCAGCCGCCAGGATCCTGGCAAGCGATGCCGCACTCCATGTGGGTCACGAGTATCTGCTCACCGGCACTGAGCGCATCGACTTTACCCAGCTCGCCGAGCTACTGGGCGAAGTGATCGGTGAGCCGGTCACGCTGGTGGACGATGAGCAGCCCCTGCGCACCGCCACCGGAGAGGCCTTTGATTTGCTCATGACCTACTTCCGGCACGAAACCCGCGATTACCTCGACATTCCTGTCACCGACAGCTTTGCGCAGTTGACCGGTCGACCTCCCATGGCCTTGCGCGACTATCTGATAGCCAATCGAACCCTGTTTATCTGATTCACTGGCGCCGCTGGAAAGCTGTGCGAATGCCGCCCAGCCCTGCGCTCCGACCTCTAACAATAATAGGAGACACCTCGTGAATAGCATGTTCAAACGGACTTTGCTGTTTAGCGCCCTGCTTGCATGCTGGGGCCTGAGCACGGCACAGGCGGCCACTTCAGCTGAACTGGAGCAACTCGGCAAAAAACTCACCCCCTTCGGTGCGGAGCGGGCTGGCACCGTGGATGGCAGCATCCCGGCCTGGGAGGGAGGCCTGGCCCGTGCCCCGGCTGGCTGGGAGCCCGGCCATGGTGACCCCTATGGGGCTGACAAGGTGCTTTTCAGCGTCAATGCACAGAATCTCGCTCAACATCAGGCAAAGTTGCCCGCCGGACAGATTGAACTGATCAAGGCCTATCCCGGCTACCGCGTGGACGTTTATCCGACCCATCGCAGTTGCACCTTCCCGGACGCCGTGGCGCAGCGCACCAAACAATTCGCCGCACAGAGCAAGGTTGGCGCTGACGGTTGGCAGTTGGAAGCCGCGGCCGGCGAGGCGATTCCGTTTCCGCTACCAGTCAGCGGTGTGGAGGCGATGTGGAACTACAAATTGCGCTACATCGCCAAGGGTCGGCAATTCGATGCCGCGTTTCTGATGCGGGACAAAGGGGGGACGCTGACGCAAGTCGAGCAGAAATCCTACGAGTTCTACCCCTATAACGACCCGGCCGTAAAAGCCCCGGCAGATACCGGCAATATCGAAGCCATGCTGATGTATGACCTGCTTTCACCCTCGTCCCGGGCAGGCGAGATGTACCTGGTGCATGCGCAGTTGGATAAGCCGCAGGATGCCTGGATCTACTTCCCTGGCCAACGCCGCGTGCGGCGCGCACCCTCCTTTGCCTACGACAACCCGATTGCTGGCTCCGACAGCCTCTACTACGTTGACCAGATCAATATGTACACCGGTGCGCTCGATCGTTACGACTACAAGCTGGTCGGCAAAAAGGAAATGATTGTTGCGTACAACTCTTACAAGTTGGTCGATAAGTCGAACAACTATGAGCAGTTGATCGGTCAGGACTACCTCAATCGTGACGTGCAGCGTTACGAGCAGCACCGGGTCTGGGTGGTGGAGGCAACGGTGAAAGCTGACAAGCGCCACTCCCTGGCCAAGCGGGTGTTCTACTTCGACGAGGACAGCTGGGCATTGCTGCACGTCGATATGTTCGACGCCAAGGGCAATCTTTGGCGTGCCCAGGAAGGCAGCGTCTGGGCCAATCCACAGATCCAGGCATGCACCTCCATCGAGTACGTCAGCTATGACCTGATCGCCCGTCGCTACATCGCCGACGGCTTTACCCAGGAAGGCAAGGTGCTCGACCTGACCGCAGGCCTCGAAGGCCGGGTCAACGACAAGATGTTCAACTCCGACGAACTGCGTCGCCGCGGCGAACGTTAAGTCCGACCTGAGGAAAAGCTCATGCATAACAAAAATAAAGGCGCGGCCCTTGCCGCGCCGGGCTTCCCGCGTGTCAAAAACAACCTGCCCCTGGTGATGATGGCGGCCTGCGGCCTGGTCTGGAGCGCGCCGGGCCACGCGTTTCGCTTCGGCTCGGACGCGGGGATATCCGGCAGCCTGGATTCGAGTCTGTCCTATGGCTTCGCTCAGCGCCTGGAGCCGCAGGACTGCCATATCCTCGGCGGCGACAGCGGTGGCTGTAACAACGGCACCCAGACTCAGACCGGGCGCTTCTACAATCTGAGCAAAGGTAATGGCTACGCCAACGCCGATATCAGCTACAGCAATGCTGACGATGGCAACCTCAACTACAACAAGCACGATGTCTTCTCCCAGGTGATCAAGGGCAACCATGAGTTGAGCTTGAAACTCGGTGAGGGTTGGAGCGCACTCGGCCGGGTCGCCTGGGCGAAAGACTTCAAGATGGATGACACCCGAAACACCGACCTGGACAACGACGCCAGGCGCGAAGCCACCGAGCGCTTGGAGTTGCTCGACCTCTGGGTGGCGAAGAGTTTCGACCTGGGTGAGATGCCAGCCAAGGTCAAGGTCGGCAACCAGGTGATCAGCTGGGGCGAGGAAATCTTCGTGACCGGTGGCATCAACCAGATCAACGCCATCAACCTTGCGAACTACCACACCCCCGGCACCCAATTGAAGGAGGTGTTCATCCCGGCACCTATGGTTTCGTTCAACCTCGGGCTGAGCGAGACCCTCAGCGTTGAGGCCTACTACCAGTTCAAGTGGAACGCCTATGGCATCGACCCGGTGGGCACCTACTACTCGGGGAGCGATGTGGTGGGTGAAGGCAATCTGCCGATCTACCTCTCGACCAGCTTCGTCAACAATGTCTTCAGCCCCTTGCTCGGCCTGACTTGCGCCGACCTGACGCCCACGGGACGCTGCGGCGCGCCAGGCATCAGCGGCCTGAGCGACGAACAGATGTTCGCCACGGGGCTGGCGATTCCCTACGCCGGCAGGCGTGAAGCGAAAAACAGTGGGCAGTACGGCATCGCCCTACGCTGGACGGCGGAGGAGATCGAGACCGAGTTCGGCGTGTTCTACCAGCGCTACCATGACAAGTTGCCCTTCGTCGGCTACACGGCCACCCGCTCCCCCGATACCCTGCTGGTCGACAACTACTTCATCAACTACGGCGAAGACAAGAATCTGTTCGGCCTGTCGATGAACACCATGGTGGGACCGGTGGCTGTCGGCGCGGAGCTGTCCTACCGGCCCAACGACAGCGTGAGCATTGATCCCCTGGTGCCCTTTGGCGCCGCCTTCACCGGCCAGTTCAATGAATTCAGCGTGTACGACAACGGCGTCAGCAAGGGCTATGTCGAAGAGAAGAAATGGCAGGCACATGTGAATGCCGTCTACAGCTTCTCCGCCAGCGACCCGCTGGGCTTCATTCCCAGGAGCCTGGGCGCCTCCGATGGCTTCCTGCTAGCCGAGGCGGTCGTCACACACTATCCGGATCTGGACACCTCGGGCGAGACGCCGTACCTCCTCCCGGACTATTCGCTGCCGGACAAAACCTCCTGGGGATACGTCGCCGAGATGGGCATCAACTACCCGAATGCGTTCGGTAGCGGTATCACCCTCACGCCGCAGCTGGACTTTTACCACGACGTCAACGGCACCACGCCGAACGCATCGCCGTTCGTCGAGGGCCGCAAGTCGCTGACCAGCGCCTTGCTGTTCAACTACCGCGACCGTTGGAAGGGTGGCCTGCAGTGGGTGCAGTACTGGGGCGGCGGCGACAACAACCTGATGACTGACCGCGATTTCATCAGCGGCAACATCTCCTACTCGTTCTGACCGCCGGCGTAAGGCGGGCCAGTCCCGCCCTGCTCCGTTCGCTTGGTAATTTCAGGAAGGCATAACCATGCTGACTTCCCTGGTGCTCGGCCTCGAGCGCTTCTTCTTCCGTAATCGTCTTGCCACCCTCGGCGTGCTGGCCTTGATTACCCTGGTGATGGGCGGCTTCGCCGCGCAGCTACGCATGTCTGCCGGCTTCGACAAGCAGCTGCCGCAGCAGCACGAGTTCATCAAGACCTTCAACCAGTACCGCGACGTGCTGTTCGGCGCCAATCGCATCATCGTGGTGCTGCACGCCAAGAACGGCGATATCTGGAACAAGGAGGCGCTGACCAAGCTCAACGACCTGACCCAGACCCTGTTCTTCATGCCCGGCATCGACCGCCGCACGGTGACCTCGCTGTGGACCCCGAACACCCGCGCGGTACAGATTACCGAAGAGGGCATGAAGGCCGAGGATGTGGTGGGAGGCGACGTCACCGTGGCCACTCTGAACGACCAGGCCATAGTCGGCATTCGTGAGCGCACCCTGGTTGGCGGCTTCGTCGGCAGCCTGGTGGCCAACGACTACTCCGGGGCCATGGTGCTGGCCGAGCTGGCCGATCCTGACCCGCAGACCGGCCAACGCCTGAACTACCTGGAGTTCAGCCAGCGCCTGGAGGACGAAGTGCGGGCCAAGTACGGCGACGACCAATACGAGGTGCAAATCATCGGTTTCGCCAAGCAGATGGGCGACATCGGCGCTGGCGCCACGTCGGTGATGGGTTTCTTCGCCCTGGCGTTCCTGCTCACCGTGCTGGCGGTCTATTGGTACACCCGCTCCTGGGCGTTGACCTTCCTGCCGCTGTGCTGTTCGCTGGTGTCGGTGGTCTGGCAGTTCGGCACCATCACGCTGCTCGGCTTCGGCCTCGACCCGCTGGCGATCCTGGTGCCTTTCCTGGTGTTCGCCATCGGCGTGTCCCATGGCGTGCAGCAGGTCAACTTCATCTCCAAGGAGGTCTGCGCCGGCGCCGATGGCATGACCGCCGCGCGCCGCAGCTTCTCCGGCTTACTGATTCCCGGCACGTTGGCGCTGATCACCGCGTTCGTCGGCTTCGCTACGCTGGTGCTGGTGCCAATCCCTATGATTCGCGAACTGGCGATCACCGCCTCGGTTGGGGTGGCCTACAAGATAGTCACCAACCTGATCATGCTGCCGGTGCTGGCCAGCTATTTCCGCTTCGATCAGGCCTATGTGACACGCGTCGATCGACTTCGCCGCGGGCGTGACAGCGCCATGCTCAAGCTCGGGCGCATCGCCGAGACGCGTAATGCGGCAATCGGGGCGGTGCTGTGTCTGGTGCTGCTGGTCGCCGCCGTGTGGCAGAGCCAGGGTCGGCATGTCGGCCATGTCCTGCCGGGCGCGCCGGAGTTGCATATCGACTCGCGCTATAACAAAGACGTGGAAAGCGTGGTCAGCCATTTCGGTCTCGGCCTGGATCTCTTCACAGTCGCGGTGGAAACGCCGAAGAACAGCTGCTATCAGCACGAGGTGATGGCCTACATCGACCGGCTGACCTGGTACCTGGCCAATGTGCCGGGTGTTCTATCGGCGCAGTCGTTGCCTGTACTGACCAAGCTCTCGGCCTCCGGAGTCAACGAGGGCAATCCGAAATGGGTGGCGCTACCGGCGGATGAGCTGTCACTCGGTGAAGCGGTGCGCCAGGTACCCGAGGGGCTGCGGCTGTACAACGCAGATTGCAGCTTGCTGCCGGTCAACCTGTATCTGGCCGACCACAAGGCCAGCACCCTGAAAACCGTGGTGGAGGCCGTTCAGCAATACCGCGCCGAGCACCCAATGGTGGGGGTAAACGTGCGCCTCGCCAGTGGCAATGCCGGGGTGCAGGCGGCCACCAACGAGATCGTCGAAAGCTCCGAGCTACCGATGATGCTCTACGTCTACCTGACCATCGTGCTGCTGGTCTTTGTGGTGTACCGCGACTGGCGAGCGATGGTCGCCTGCTGCCTGCCGCTGACCTTGGCCACCTTTCTCGGTTACTGCTTCATGAAGGCGCTGGATATTGGCCTGACTGTCGCCACTTTGCCGGTGATGGTGCTCGCGGTCGGCATCGGCGTGGATTACGCCTTCTACATCTATAACCGTCTGCAGTTGCACCTGGCCGAGGGGCTGGACATCGCCAGCGCCTTCAAGCTGGCGCTGCGCGAGGTCGGCGTGGCGACCATCTTCACGGCCATCACCCTGTCCATCGGTGTGGCCACCTGGTCGTTCTCGGCGCTGAAGTTCCAGGCTGACATGGGGCTGCTGCTGACCTTCATGTTCATGGTCAACATGCTGATGGCGATCACCCTGTTACCGGCCATCGCAGTGATGCTGGATGTGCTGATTCCGCGTCGGGGGCCGGTTTGCGCGCCTCTGGTTGCGCACTGATTGGAGGACACGAAATGCCCAAGAGAGACTTCACTCCCGTGCGTTTGCTGCTGGTTTGCGCCTTGCTGGCAGGCGCCAACATGGTCCTCTACAGCCGTGCCGCTGAACGGACTCCCGCCATGCGCCAAACCCAAGCACAACACGCCCCGCTGGTGGCGGTGAGCCAGGCCGGTGAGCGCCTGGTCGCGGTGGGCGATTATGGCGTCGTGGCGCTCTCCGACGGGGGGCAGGACTGGCGGCAAGCCAGGGTGGTTCCTGTCGATACGCTGCTGACCGCGGTTAGTTTCGCCGACGCGCAAAATGGATGGGCGGTCGGTCATGGCGGCGTGCTGTTGCACACCAGCGATGCGGGCGAGAACTGGACTCTGCAGCAGCGCCTGGAAGACAAACCCGTACTGCTTTCCGTCTGGTTCGAGAACACCCGCCATGGCATAGTCACCGGCGCCTATGGCTACGCCAGCGAGACCCAGGATGGTGGTCAGAGCTGGCAACGCCTGAGCCTGGGTGCGAACGATGATGACTATCACCTCAATCACATCTTCTGCGCACCGGATGGCAGCCTGTTCATCGCCGCGGAGGGCGGCAACGCGTACCGCTCGCGCGACAACGGTGTGACATGGGAGACGTTGCATACCGGCGTCAGTGGCTCGTTATGGAGCGGCATCACATTGCGCGACGGCCGCGTGCTACTGGCTGGCATGAGCGGGCGGGTGCTGGTCAGCGAAGACCGCGGCGATTCTTGGCGCGAGTTGGACATCGGCAGCCAGGAGGCGATCACCGCCGTGATCCAGTTGGCCGATGGCCGCGTGGTGGTAGTTGGTAATGGTGGGCTGGTGAGCGTCGCGGATGCTGACCTAAAGCATTTCAGTACCGCGATACGTGAAGACCGCTTGAACCTTTCTGCGCTGCTGGCTGTGGATGACGATCAATTGACATTGTTCAGTCCACAGGGTGTGTTGCATCAGCGGCTGTCATCGCGGCAATGAGTGGCTCAGGCCGACCCAGTGCCTGTACAGAACGCGGCCATTTGCCTTGCGGTGATCCTCCTTTTTCATACATCTTGAAAGCCTCCAAAATTTTACTCTGGATTTTTCCAAGCTAGTACTTACTTGAGTTCCAGCGATGTTCTGCTCTACGAGAGTCCAGTAACGTCCACCAAGAGCTGACGTTTTTGTGGGGAGAAAAGTAGGGTGAATCAATTTCATGGCCAAAATCACCATGATCACTCGACGCTCCCTTCTCGCCACCGTGCCAGTCTATTGCACCTTGACACTAATCGCTCCACGCCTGATAGCAGCGGGTATGAAGCTGCTGGACAGAGGACTCCGCATTCCGGCTCTGCCTGTAGTGAGTGGCGTTAACTACTGTGCAGTGTGTTCGAGGTACCAGTGCTGTGTCGCATCCAAAGAAGCCGCAAAAACTCCAAGGATTTCATTGATATCCTTCTCCGTTGAGATCAACGGAGGACAGAATGCCAATGCATCTCCCATGACTCGGTTGATCATTCCACGTTCCTGGGTCTGAGAGGACAGATACCGCCCGAGTCTGCCAACAGCCTGAAAAGGCTCTTTTGTGTGCCGGTCGGCTACCAACTCAACGGCAGCAATCAACCCCACACCACGAACCTCACCAACCATTGGATGATCAGCAAACTGCTGAAGCCCCTTGCGAAGGATAATCCCCATTTCAGCAGCATGCTGAACCAGGCCCTCCTCTTCGATAATTGTAAGATTCTCCAGGGCGACTGCAGTAGCTAGCGGGTGCCCGCTACCAGTGAAGCCATGCCCTAAGGTGCCAATCGAATGGCTCTGGTCGGCAATGTCTTGGTAAACAGCGTCGTTGATTAATATGGCTGCAATGGGCTGATAGGAGGACGACAGCTGTTTGGATAGCCATTCTTTCTGAAGGGCAGCAATCGGCCAATAGCGCCGGTAACGCGTGACAGAAATGAACCCAAAAACCGTCCTCAACTCACTTATCAAGCCGGGACTAAAGCCCACGGGGAAAATTCCAACCTTGGTATCAGCTGAAGATTCCACCCAGAGCCAGTCGTTTTGTAGGGGGAAAAACGACCAAAAATAAAAAAGGGGTCGCTAGATAAAATCTCGCAACCCCTTGAATTATATGGTCGGGACGGAGTGATTCGAACACTCGACCCCTAGCACCCCATCTCCTTTTTCATACTTCTTGAAAGCTTTGAAACCATCGGTGTGTTCGCGCTGGACACCGCGACCACACCGTTCGCCGTCGAGTTGCTGCTGTCCATCGAACAGACTGCGCAGCAAGCCAGCTGGAATGTGTTCATCCTTAACCTGTTGAGCAACCCGCCCACCGACCAGAACATCGACCTGATGTTGTCGCACCGCCCCGACGGGTTGATCTTCAGCGCCATGGGGTTTCGCCAGGTATGCATTCCCGAGCGCTTGAAAAGCAAACCCCTGGTACTCGCCAATTGCCTGGCCGATGACAGTCACCTGGTCAGTTATGTGCCAGACGACGAAGCGGGGCAGTATCGAGCCGTACATCACGCGTTGAGCCAGGGCTATCGGCGCCCTCTGTGTATCAATCTGCCAAAACAGAGTCTGGCCTGGAACCTGCGACAAAAAGGTCTGCAACGTGCCTGTCAGGCATTCGGACTGTTGCCTGACGCACACCTGCAATACGACCTTTCCGATCATGACGCCTATGGTGAAACCGCAGCCATCCTCGACCGGCACATCATTGAGGGTCGTCCCCAATTCGACATTCTGATCTGTGGCAACGACCGCATTGCCTTTTGTACCTATCAGCTATTGTTGGGCCGTGGCCTGAAAATGCCCGACGATGTCGCCGTGCTCGGCTACGACAAAATGATCGGCATTGCTGAGCTGTTCATCCCGCCGCTGACCACGGTGCAACTGCCGTACTACGAGATCGGTCGCAAGGCTGCCCGGCACCTGATCGAGACCCTCGACGTATCGGGAGCCCAGCCAGTTGATTGTCCATTGGTGGTCAGGGCATCGCTATAAAATTCAGTTAATTCGGTGATAGCGCGCCCGCTTGCTTTCGATTTGCCACTGGCCTGTCACCGACCGCTTAAGCCCAAAGGGTCAGTCACGACATGCACAAAACGGCCAGAAGTCGTCATTCTTCAAATCTCACCGCCCCTCAGATCGCAACAGACGCTTTCTTGGCGATTATCAGCGCAGTGGAAATATCCAACTTCTCCTTTCTCCCCATTCAGCAAAACGCATTGGGCCGGTGACCAAACCGACCCAATGCCATACGAGCTGATCCATTTACCGCGAATCGACTAACCCAACGTGTTAAGGCACACCACCTTGGGTTGGGTCATTTCCTCGTAGGCAAAACGCACCCCTTCCCGGCCCAGGCTACCGTACTTGGAACCGCCAAACGGCATCGCATCGAAGCGGTAGTCGGAAGAGTCGTTGATCATCACTCCCCCGGCTTCGATCCTCCGTGCGGCGCTCATCGCGGTTGCCAGATCATTGGTGAAGATCCCGGCATGCAGGCTGTATTCGGGCTCATTGGCCAACGCGATGGCTTCATCGAAGGTTTCGAAAAGCTGCAATACCACCACCGGAGCGAAGACTTCATTGCGCCAGAGTCGACTGGCGTGATCGACGTTTTCCAGCACGGTGGCGGCGTAGCACGATCCTGCACGCCGATGGCCGCAGAGCAACGTGGCGCCTTCTTGCAAGGCCTCGTTGACCACTTGCTCGGCATTCTGCGCGGCTTGCGCAGTAATCATGGGGCCGATATCGGTATCGGCCAGCAATGGATCGCCGACCACAAGCGCACGCGCCTGGCTGACGAATTGCTCTCGGAACGCTTCATAAACAGACGCCTGAATCAGCAAGCGCTGAGTGCCTACGCAGTTCTGCCCCGCTGCCCAAAAGGCTCCGGACACGCAACTCTCGACAGCGGCCTCAAGGTCGCAGTCGCCCATGACGATTACCGGCGCATTGCCGCCCAGGTCCATGGCCAGTTTCTTCAACCCGGCCGTGCGGGCGATCTGCTCTGCGGTGACGAAACCGCCGGTGAAGGAAATCATCCGCACCTCACGGGCGGCGACCAACGCCTTGCCCAGTTCCGCGCCGCCGGTGGCAACTGTAACCACTGATTCAGGCAAGCCTGCCGCGACCAGATAAGACACCAGTTTAATGGCCGACAATGGCGCGAGCTCAGAGGGTTTGAGAATCACCGCGTTACCGCCCGCAATGGCCGGACCGAGTTTGTGCGCCACCAGGTTCAACGGATCGTTGTACGGCGTGATCGCAACGATCAGCCCCAGAGGTTCACGGGAAAACCAGCCCTGACGCGATTCGGAGCCTTCATAAGCGTCGAAAGGCACCACTTCCCCGGCATTGCGCCTGGCCTCCTCGGCCGACAGCTTGAGGGTGTTGACGCAACGCTTGACCTCCTTTTCCGCCTGTTTGAGGGTCTTCCCGGCCTCGTCGACGATCAGCCTGGCAAACACACCGGCATCATGTTCGATGTTGATTGCGGCTTGCTCAAGAATGCGAGCCCGACGATGACGCGCCAACGCGGCGCACGCCAGTGCGCCACTGCGTCCCGTCTCCAACAACTGCGGAACTTGCGACGCACAGACATTCGTTACGCTGCCAATGACGGAACCGTCATAGGCGTTAAAGACTTCAATGGGCGGCTCCACGATATCCAGAACCAGACGCGATAGTTTCACAGGCTTACTCCTGGTTGCGTGCAATGGATTGATGGATGCTGATGATGTCCGAGAGCAGCGCAAACGCTGTTTCCGTGCGCCCGGCTCCCGGCCCCGAAACCGTCACCGCACCGAGCAGTTCGGAGGTAAACGACACCGCGTTCGTTGCGCCGCCAACACTGGCCAGCGGATGGTTGTTGTTCAACAGCCGCGGTTCGACACTGGCACTTATCGAGCCATCGGCATGACGCATCGCCGACCCGATCAGCTTCCAGCGAGCGCCGTCCTGCCGGGCTTTTTCGATGTCGCCAAGGCTGAGGGAGGAAATGCCACTGCACGTGACGTCGCTGACCGTCAGCTTCGCGTCCAGCAGTTCATTCGCCAGGATCACCACCTTGAGGCGTACATCATGACCCTCGACATCCGCCGTCGGGTCGGCTTCGGCGTAACCCAGCTCCTGAGCCTTGCTGACGGCCTCGGCAAACCCCAGGCCACCTTCCATGCTGGTCAGCACGAAGTTGGACGTGCCGTTGAGAATTCCTTCAAAACCGACAATGGAGCTGCCGGCCAGCGCCTGCCTGGCCAGGCGAATCACCGGCGTGCCGCTCATGACCGAGCCTTCGTATTCAAAGGCGACATGCTTGCGTCGAGCCAGTGCCTTGAGCTCGGCGCCGTGCAAAGCGATCGGGCCCTTGTTGGTGGTGACGACATGTTGGCCGCCCTCCAGCGCCCAACGGCAGAACGAAGTCGCCGGTTCACCGTCCACTGGGTTGGTAAACGTGGCTTCAACAATAATGTCCGCGCCGCAATCCTTGATCACCGCTTCATTGAGGGCTGTGACGTCGCCACCCGACAGTTGCGCCAATGCACCTTTGACTGCCGGCAATTGGGCGAGCACATTGGCGTCCAGCCCTTCGCGGCCAATCACCGAACCGAGAAACAAGTCAGTCACACCGACGATTTTCAGGGTGAAACCCAGTTCTGTTTTCCACTGTTCGTTACGTTCGGCAATCAGCTGAGCCAATGCCCGGTTAACACCGCCAAAGCCAACCAACGCCAATTTGTATTCAGTCATTTTGTTATGCCCTTGATCCGGGAGATGGGTTGTTGGGCACTAGGTTAGGGCTGGGCCCAGGGCAGTGAAATAGGTCAATTTGCTCTATTTTATGGGCGTTTTGACCAGTGCCCGGTCAAAGCTTCAGGATCGGGTAGGAGCGAGCTTGCTCGCGAAAAACCGAAGAGCGCCGCGGGGTGTCAGACTTGCAGCGTTATCGTTGGCGACCATCGCGAGCGAGCTCGCTCCTACAGGTTTTGGGCCTATAGATAGGGCCTGTTTAACGCCTGTCAGTGTTACTCGATGAAAGCTACAACGCCTTGCGTCGTTGCCTACAGGTACGCCAGAATCCGCCGGCTTGTGCGCCTTGGGGCCGCTCGGTAACTTGATTCGCGTCACTGATTCCCAGTGATCGGGTTTAGCAGCCCGTGGTGATTTGAAACGCATTTGCACTCCAGACAGTCAGGTCATTTCATGCCTGCACTTCATGGTAGCTGTGCGCAGGGCGCCTTCGGGCGCGCCGGTTTCAGGTCTCCCCGGTCTGCTAACCTGCGCACAGCTGCCACCCTTCGTTTAGCAGCGACTCGGTGACGGCTCCAAATTGTTGGAGACTGAAATATGTTCAAGGTCACACCAAACCCGCCAGACGCCGATCCCGCCTCGCCCTACGAAAGCCCCGATTCAAAAAAACTCAACGAGGCCGCCGAGCGTGCCCTCGCTTACCACTTCCCCTCAACCGCCGACATCAAAGCCACCCCTAGAACAATCAGCACGCTGTTTACCGTCGCCCCTGAAGTCACGATTGAAACCCTGATGGTCTATCTGGTCGAGACCCTGGCTTCGGTCGATGTGATGGTGCATCAACTGGTGGATCATCTGGAGGGTGGTGACCGCAATGCCTTGCTGGGCATTTCCAACAGCGTGATGCTCGCCGAAATCACCGCGAACCGCGTGCTCGATCAAATCGAACCGATCGCATAAACCCGCAATACCACATACCCCTGTGGGAGCGAGCTTGGTCCGGGCGGCGTTCCGACGATGAGGCCCTGTCATCCAACATCTCTATTGACTGTCACGCCGCCATCGCGAGCAAGCTCGCTCCCACAGGGATTGTGGCCGGCCGTGGGATTGGCGGTCACTGAAGATCAAAACTGTAGGAGCGAGCCTGCTCGCGATAGCGGTGGGGATATGGTTGCTTTTGCCCTGGCAACATTGGGATGAAACGGGCCTTTCTGGCCCGTTTTCCATTACGTGCGCCATGCCTGGCGCACAAATAAAAAAAGCCAACACAGGTTGGCTTTCAGCGGTACGAAAAATGGGCTATACGACAGACGACAGCACGAAGGAGGTCACGGTGTTTTCTACTCCAGGCAACGCGGCAATTTCAGTCCAGACCTTGTGCACCCGCTGCGGGCTCGCAGCGCCCACCCGCAGCATCAGGTCGAACTCGCCGCTCATGACATCGCACTGGATGACCTCCGGAATGGCCCGCAGCGCTTGCAACACTTCCGTCCCCCGCATCCGGTCGTAGCGGTAAACGAAAATCACCGCGTTGATGTTCGACGTCGCTTGTCGCCCCTCCCCCGTGCGTACCGTATATCCCTGTATTACACCGTCGCGTTCAAGTCTTTCTATGCGCTGGCGCACCGCATTGCGTGACAGATTGACCTTGGCCGCCAGTTCGGCGTGTGCAGCCCTGGCATTGAGCTGTAGTTGCGCGATGATCAGTTCATCTAGAGGGTCCAGAATTCGCTTCACTTGGCCTCCTGTTGTCGCGCTTTCAAAGCGCGCCGAGCAGCTCATGGATGGTGTCGAGATCGTCCGGTTGAATCCGGTAAACCTGCGCCTGTCCTTGCGTCGGGACCTCAGGTTGCAACTCCGCCACATTGATGCCCAACTCGCCAAGCAGTGCCGCCGACTTGACCGGTGAGATTTCCCCCAGGGTCACCATTGGCGCCACCAGGCTTCGCCGATACAACCGGGCGGCCAGCACACCAGTGGCCGTGTGCGGGTCGATGACGTATCCCGTGTCGCGATACAGCGAGGTGATTTCCGTCAGCGTCTGCTCATCACTGACCGCGTAGGAGTCGATGATCATCCGCGCCTGCAACCAGAACTCGTTGGCGATGACCATCTCACCGCTGGACTCGAACCCCTCCATCAGGGCACACACCGCCTGGCCGTCACGTCCGTAGAGTTCCCAAAGGAACCGTTCCAGATTGGAAAAGATCGACAGGTCCATGGCAGGCGAAAGCGTCTTGTTGGCTCGTGACCGGCTGTAGTGGTTCTTCTGAAACAACTGATGCAACGCGTCATTCTGGTTGGTCGCAACAATCATCTGGGTGATCGGCAGGCCCATTTTTTGCGCGATGTAGCCTGCATATACCTCGGCAAAGCTCGCCGCCGGTACGCTGAAACCGATCGGACGCTGGCCACCTCCCAGTTGCAACACAGCGTGGAAGTAAAACACCAGTTGCGCTAACACACTGACCCAGTTACTCGAGTTGAAACTGATCACCTCGTACTGCGCATACGGCCATTGTCGGAACAACTGGGTGACGATGGTCTGGCACTCGTCGAAGCTGCCGTTGACTGCAAACTGATGAACCCTTGGGTGCGCCGCTGCGTGCAGATGCTGGAGTTGGTCCAGGGGGACACCCTTCGCTGGGTAAAACACCACCACGCAGGTGTCCTCGCAGTGCTTGAACGCCTCGATGGCCGCCAGCCCGGTATCGCCGTTGGTGGCACCGATCACCACCCCGCGACGCCCGCGCTTACGCAGAAAATACGACACCAGCCGTGCCTGCAACTGCGCGGCAAAATCCTTCGAGGAGCGAGTCGGCCCGTGGAACAACTCCAGCACCCACTCGTTACGATCGACCTGATGCAAAGGTGCCAGGGAGCGATGGCTGAATTGACTGCCAGCCTCTTTGAGCATGCGCTTGAGGTCTGTCTCGGGGATCGCCTCCCCCACAAACGGACTGATCACCCTGAAGGCCAGTTCGTCATAGGGCAAGGTCGACCAGTTGGCGATGTCCTGCGATTCAAACAGCGGCAGCTCGAGCGGTACGAACAGCCCACCGTCCTCGGCAATGCCAGACAATACGACCTGTTCGAAGTCGACCTGCACGGCCGAATTTCGGGTACTCACATAACGCATGGTTGGCTCCGGCCATTCATTTGAAACGATGTGCCTGCTCGACCAGCCAGGTGGAAAACATCACCGCGTCGGGGTGCTGATCGGCCCCGGAACCGCGCACAAGGTAAAAAGACTCGCTGGCTTCGATACGCTGGGTAAAGGGTTCGACTAACCGTCCATCCTGAAGCATCTCCTCCACCATCGAGGACCGCGCCAGGGCGATCCCCTGCCCTAACTCGGCCATGCGCAAAGTGGAAATCAATGTGTCGAACTGCATGCCGGTCGAGGAGTCGATGGTGTCCGCACCGACCATGTTCAACCAGTAACCCCAACCCTCTTCGTAACCCAGAACATGCAACAGCGGATGGTGCGACACGTCCACAGGGACCGTCAGCGGCGACCTCGCCATCAGGTCCGGCGAGCAGACCGGGAACAACGTGTCCCAGGTCAGGCGCTGCGACACCAGGCCGGGCCATTGACCATGGCCCCAGCGAATCTCCATGTCATCCTCACCGTCCAGTTCCTTGACCCAGATATTGCTGATGTAGCGGATATCGACATGCGGATGCGCCTGGCTAAATCCCGCCAGCTTGGGCGCCAGCCAATGCACGAAGAACGCCAGGCTGCCACGCACCTTGATCGGTCGACGCTTGTGCTGACCAAAAATTTCGTTGGTCCCCACTGCCAGCCGCGTGATCGCATCCTGCACCACCGGCAGATACGCCTGGCCTTCCTCGGTCAGTCCCAGACCTCGGGGCAAGCGTTTGAACAGTGCTACCCCAAGATGGCTTTCCAGTTGGCGGATCTGCTGACTGACTGCCCCCTGGGTCAAAAACAGCTCTTCGGCAGCATGGGTGAAGTTCAAACAGCGGGCAGACACCTCGAATGCCCGCAGCCAGTTCAATGGGGGTAGCGTCTTTTGCTTCATGGCTTGAACCTCTAGGACGCCCCCTCCACCGAGCACGCTTGCCCATCCCGTCGACGCGGACTAGAACGCATCGGACGGTTGTGCCAAGGGGGCAACCGACAAGCGTCGCTCGCGGCTTTTGCGGGTAATGTAATACACGAAATAGCACCAGGCGATGAAGGGCAAACCGAAGTACAACGCCACTCGCTGCTCCGGATCGAAGGCAATCCCGACACACGCCAGACTGCAGCAGACCAGCGCTCCCAACGGCACCCATGGATAACCCCGGACACGGAATTTCAAGTCGCGGATGTCACCGCCGTTGGCCACATAGTGACGGCGGAAAGCAATCTGGCTCGCAGCGATGCTCATCCAGACCACCACCACCGCCAATCCGGAGATCGACACCAGCGCCAGATAGATGGTGTCGGCGGCAAACACACTGCTGAGCAACGAGGCAGCCCCACCCGCCATGCTGATAATAATCGCGTTGAGCGGCGTGCCCATACGCGTCAGTGCCGAGAATCGCTTGGGCAGGTGACCCTGGTCACTCAGTGTCCAGATCATCCGTGACGCGGCATACAAACCGGAGTTGGCGGCCGACAGCAAGGCACTGATGATCACGAAGTTCATGATGTCTGCCGAATAGGGAATCCCGATGTAAGTGAACACCGTGACGAATGGACTCTCTACCAGGCCGGCCTGCTCTCGGGGCAATAGCGTCGCCAGGACAAAAATGGTCCCTACGAAAAAGATCGCCAGGCGCAGCACCGTCGTGCGAATGGCACGCGGCACGTTGCGTTGCGGATCCTTGGTTTCCCCAGCGGCAATACCGATCAACTCAGTGCCGGAGAATGCAAAAGACACCGCCAACAACGTCATGGCTATCGGCATGACTCCGGTAGGGAAAAGTCCTTCGCGAGTGAAGTTGCTCAACCCGATACTGTGGCCCTGATCGATGTGCAGCAGACCGAGAATCGCGCCACCGCCGATCATCAGAAACACGATGACGGTCACCACTTTAACCAGAGACAACCAGAACTCGGTTTCAGCGAACAAACGCACCGAAATCACATTGGTCAGAAACACTAGACCTGCAAACAACGCACTCCAGATCCATACCGGTGTATCCGGGAACCAACGCGCCATCAAGATACCGGCGGCGGTGAATTCAGAACCGATGGCCACCGTCCAGGTCAGCCAATACAGCCAAGCGACGGTATACCCGGTACCAGGCCCCAGAAAGCGGGTGGCATAAGTACTGAACGAACCGGTTTCCGGCATCTGTACCGCCAGTTCGCCCAGGCACATCATCACCATGTAAACCATGAGAGCGCCGATGATGTAAGCGATCACCGCGCCCAAGGGACCGGCCTGGTTAACCGTATACCCGGACGTGAGAAACAGTCCGGTACCGATAACGCCGCCTAATGCCAACATGACAATATGCCGTGTTTGCATTTCCTGTTTAAAACCGGAACGCGAGTGAAGTTGTTCTTCTTTTATGGACATGGTTGTTCTCATGAAAGTTATTAGGGCACGAATTAACGTCTGCGATGACTGACTGGGCAGAGAAAAAACAGATCGCCACTAAGTTTTATTATTATTCCACTTCATGAACGCCCCACTCACATCCTTGCAGTGAGGTTTAACGCTAACGCTTCAGCTTGCGACTTCGGCGCAACTTTCATTGATTGAAAGCTGCGTGTTTGATTGTGCGGGCTCGTTGCCCGCCCCCCTGACAAATGCGAACGCCTGTTTCAGGTCGTCGAGCAGATCGTCGGTGTCTTCGATGCCGACAGAGATCCGCACCAGCCCTTCGGAAATACCCAGGGCCAGGCGTTCCTCCAGCGTGTTCTCGACATGGCTGGTGGTGCGGGCCGGACCGTAGATGGTTTCCACCGCACCGAGATTACCCGCGCAGTGGGCGAATCGCAGTCGTGGCAAGAGCACCTTGACCGTGTCCATGCCGCCCGCCACAACAAAGCTGACAATTGCACCGAAGCCGGACATTTGCGCGCACGCCACCGCATGATTCGGATGGCCGGGCAAACCGGGATAATTGACCGATTCCACCAAGGGCTCGACGCAGAGGTACTCGGCCAGTGCGCGGGCACTGCGTTGCTGCTGACGCATGCGCAGCACCAGGGTTTTCATGCCGCGAATGATCATGTAGGCGGAGAACGGATCGAGCGTCGCTCCGTTGATTTCCCGGTAATGACGCACCTTGGCCATCAGTGATTCACTACCGCACACCAGGCCGCCAAGCACGTCGCCGTGGCCGCTGAGAAACTTGGTGGCACTGTGAATGACCACGTCCACACCCAGCGCCAGCGGGTTCTGATTCAATGGCGTGGCGAAGGTGTTATCCGCCACTACAATGGCACCGACGCGCTTGGCCGCAGCCACCAGACGCTCGATATCGAGTATTTTCAGCGTCGGGTTGGTTGGCGTTTCCAGATACACCAATTCGCAACCTTTGGCGATTTCGCGTTCGATTTCTTCGTGATCGAACGTCTCGCACAACGTCACGTTCACACCGGTACGCGGCAGGAACTCTTCGAAAATCTTGTTGGTGCCGCCATAGCTGTCCTTGGTCGAGACCACCCGATCGCCATAGGCCAGGAAGGTGTAAAGCACACTGCTGATCGCCGCCATCCCGCTGCTGAAAGCCACGGCCGATTCGGCCAGTTCCAACTCGCGAATCTTTGCCTCGAGGGTCTCGACTGTCGGATTGCTCATGCGGCTGTAAATAAAGCCGGGCGCCTTGCCCAACGCAACGTCATACCAGACGTCGATGTCGTCATAACCATAGGCGGCACTGACCACGATGGGCGTTTGAGTGGCGTTGTAGGGATGCCTGACCTGCTCTCCACCCCAAACTGCACGGGTTCCCGCACCCGCATTAACAAACCCTGCGTTGTCTGGTTTTTTATTCATAAAGACTACTCGCACTGAGGGTGGCGAATGTTGAGTCACTCACCGGATCTGGTGGCCAATATAGTGAAATGCAGCGCCGCCGAGAAACGATGTTATCGGTGCCAAAGGGCTGCTTTTTTTAATGGCTGTGATTGCGTGGAGCCAGGTCAATTGCAGCCTTTCGCCACAAGGCGGAGTACAGCGGCTGGAGCGAAACGATCTCTTTCACCGCCTGCGCCTGCTTAAGTTGAGCGCCATCGAAATTCGATAAACCGATAAACCGATAAACCGATAAACCGATAACGTGAGTTTTTCCTTGATCGCGCGCGACTGCCAAAAACCCCAGCATCAACTGCGAGTGCAAAGTTTTCCCATGTCGATATCAGGCACGGAGGCGGCGCGATCAGTTAACTGAATTGTCGGATACGCCGGGTATGTCCGCGACCTCGACGGCAATAAATTGGCCGTTTATTGCTTTAAACCAGCCTAACCGCTGACTTTGCTTCTTGAGAAGTCTCCAGATTGAATCGCCTCTGGTTTTCAGAGTCATCTGAGATGACTTCTCTTCGCTGGTTATGGTGCTGGCGTGTGTGGTAGCCACCAGAAAGCTAAATAGTCAACTGTGGCTTTACTATTAATTCCTATTTTTGGCGCCTGAGTCCATGAGGGTAAATACTATCTGGATGGATGATCCAAATGATGGCTGGGGAACCGGACAGCCTGTGAGAAGCCTTGCCGAATGCCCCTCAGAGACGCGTATCACCTGACCTGGGCGCCTTTAAACTCTCCAGTGCCGCTGCATAAAAGTTGGAGAAGACTGCCTGACGAGCCGTCAACTAGGTCCATCCCTGCCCTCCATCGCCAAACTTCCTGCGGGGGACATTGTGTGAGTTAGCAGCAATTTGGCACCGACCAGGACCTTGCAAGAGATTCCGAGCTGACCGCTAGAAGCCGCGGCCGACGGATCTTTCGAGGGTTCAGCGGCACTCAATCGGTGCCATCTACCTGCAAAATGGTTTGTCACCAAAACAGCAAGAAGTCGGGTGAATTTGCGGTCTGTTTGGCACTGCGGTTTGTGCCCAAAAACGTCGAAGTTGGAGGTATCAGTCAGGCTCTCGGACGCGATGGTTTGATTCCAAATCGGCCCTTGGGCCTTGTGATCAAAGGGTCTTCAGGAGGCCCACAGCCCGTCAGCAATCAATTCGAATTGATGCGCCTTCCCCGCGCTCTGTTCCGTTTCCCTAGCGCACAATCGGAAGTCCGACTTTCGCTGCTTCCGTTTGTCTTCAAAGGCACGGCCCGCATGACGTACAGCCGGTTTCGCTGATTTGGGATGGTGACCTTTAAGAACGAAGAATCGGAACTGAGCTTCCAGGGTTTCGCGCCGCGGAGCAGGTGAGGAAAAACGCCCTAATCGCCCGGAAACAGGGCGTTTGGCAAGGCTATCTGACATGCGAAAAAACTGAGAAAGGAAGAGAAATATCAGACAGGATTGGTGCCAAAGGCAGCGCAAAAAAGGGCCAAAAACGGCGCGAACTCACACATTGGCACACAGAAATCTTGCGTCCATCTCCTCCGAAAGAGGTGAGGATTCCACCGAGAGCCAGTCGTTTTGTAGGGGGAAAAACGACCAAAAATAAAAAAGGGGTCGCTAGATAAAATCTCGCAACCCCTTGAATTATATGGTCGGGACGGAGTGATTCGAACACTCGACCCCTAGCACCCCATACAGTTAAGCACTAATCATCCATAGTTCGCACAACACCTCTATAGAATACTAGCCCCTTTTAAAATAAGGCCTTTCAGCAATTAACTCTTCCAACAACCGCTATCCAGACCTACCCTTAGCTGAGGACTCCGTGGGAGTAAATGTGGGAGTAAATTTTTCAGGAGGTTGATTATGGCCAAGCTCACCGCTAAAGAGTTGGAAGCACTTACCGAACGGGATGTCGGCACCATCATACGTGATGAAGGCAGCCTATCGGGCAGGCTCTCACTCCGTAAAAAAGGTATCGCAATTCCCTTTTACTTCCAGTTTCGTTGGGAAGGGATTTACACCCGGTTCTCGTGCGGCACTTGGCCAAACAAGTCGTTGACCGAAATCCGTAAGGCGCGCAACGAAGCGCGAGACCTTGTAGCCCAAGGGATCAATCCAAACGAAAGCAAGCGCGCCGGAAAGGCCAGACAAAAAGCGGAACTGGCTGCACAACTCGCGGAAGCCGATCGGCAAAAGTCTAAGGAGCTAACGCTGCTGGACCTCGCAGGAGAATGGCTTCGCGATGGTGTAGCGCGCAAGGATGGTAATGCTGAGCTACGGAGAAAGTTCGCGAAAGACCTTTACCCCGCTCTCGGCTCAAAAGTCATCAGTTCAATTAGTGAGCATGACCTGCGGGACCTGGTGCGGTCCGTAATGGCTCGCGGTGCTACTCGTCAGGCAATCGGCCTTTTTTCGGATATCGTTCAGATGTTGGGATGGGCCCAGAAGCGCCAGCCATGGCGAACACTGCTGATTGACGGAAACCCAGCAGACTTGGTCGAAATCAACAAACTGATACCCAGTGACTACCAGGAGGAGCGAACCCGGATCCTCTCCTCTCGCGAACTTCAAGAATTACACCAACGCTTTCAATCAATGACTGCGGACTATGCAGCACTACCCGCCGGCGAAAAGTACGATGGGATTCGCCCTCTCAAATCAGAGTCCCAGCTTGCACTTTGGATCTGTTTGGGAACGTTATGCCGGATCGGTGAACTGCTTCAGGCTGAATGGAAAAACGTCGATTTGGAAAATGGCGTCTGGTTTATTCCTGTGGCGAACGTCAAAGGCAGCCGAGGCAAGAAGCAGGACCATCACGTATTCCTATCTGCGTTTGTGACCCACTATTTCGGCGAACTTCAGTTGCTTACGGGACACTCTCAATGGTGCTTCCCGGCAAAGCATCATGATGGTCACGTCGATCTAAAGGTTGTCAGCAAACAGGTGGGAGACCGTCAATCACGCTTCAAAAATCGCAAACCGCTTTCCCGTCGCCGACATGATGACACTTTGGTGCTGTCCGGCGGTGCGAATGGGGGATGGACACCCCATGACTTGAGACGAACAGGAGCAACCATGATGCAAGCCTCGGGCATAAGCCTTGACGTGATAGATCGGTGCCAGAACCACGTGCTGGCAGGCTCTCGGGTCCGCCGTCACTACTTACATCATGACTATGCCGAAGAAAAAAAAGACGCCTGGAGACTACTAAGCGAGAAGCTCACTGAGATCATGAACGGCCAGGATGGTTTGGTTAGAACCGCCGAGTCCTCGTTGTATTGATTTCTGCTTCATCTCATTCGTTGCCTTGTGTCCATTCCGACTTGGGACACTGTTCGGAGCAACGCTTCAAGAAAATTGTAAATAGCTTTCCAAGGCCAACTTAAGGAGTTACAGAACGCATCAAGAGCTGTAGGCGCCGTGCTTAACGTTAAGCACTGTCGCTGCGATAATGATTAGCTGTTGGCGATCTTCTGAGCGAAGTCGACATCGAAGTAATCTCTCCAAGCGATAATGTGATCACCGTTGAACTCAAATATTCCCATTACTTTCGCTGCCACGATCTCGCTGCCATCCGCGAGTTCGAACCGATCAAGCCGCTCGGTGAGCACTCTGTTACCGTCTTCAGCAATGGCGAGCATTTCAAAGCGAACCGTAGCGATGCCCGAGGCCTTCTCAAGCGCATCAATGAACGCAATCGCTTCATCGATCCCGGTAGTAGTGGCCACACCTTCATTGACCCAAACCGTGCTGGGCGTGAACCAACGCCGTATGGCAACCCTACCGCCATCTTCAGGATAAGTAGAAAAAAAGCGGTGACATTCTCGATTGGTTTTGGCATGGAGGTGTCCTCTATCAAATGAAATGAGGTAGTGCGGCGAAAACACTTTCTTGCAGTGGTTCTCCGTAGTATTTGAGATCCTATCTACTCAAGCCTGCTAGAAGGTCGTTACGTATCGAACCTGACAGCAGTGACTGCTGGTTAACGAGATGCTGCTGGAGTCGATTGGCGTAATCTTCTCCCACGGCAGACATGACACTTGGCCTGTCCGCCAATGAAGATCGCCAGGCCGATACACGAGAAAGGTTATCGAAGATTGGCTTTGAGACGACTGGGTTCAGCAAGTCGAAGTAACGAAAGACCGGGGCAAACACGGCATCGACCATGCCGAACGCCGCTCCTGAAAAATAGGGCCCTTGATCAAGCTTGTCCTCAAGCCGCTGCAACTTATCTCGAAAGGCAGTTTTCTTGCTTTCGGCAACCACGAGATCTTTGGCGTTGAGGAACTGCCAGGCATCGGCGAGCGCCGCGCCGCCAAACTCTACCCATGCGCGCTGTTGCGCGCGGACGAGCGCGTCGCTGGAATAAAGGCTGATCCACCCCTGCGTTTCGTTGAGGTATTCGCAAATGGCCATACTCTCGAAAAGAATCGCGTGCGTTGTATTCAGCAGCTCTACCTTGAGTAACGGCACTTTTCCCGTCGGCGAAAGCGCCAGGAACCAATCTGGCTTGGCGGCGAGGTCGACGTCGATCCTCTCAAAGGGCACATTCTTTTCCAGTAGCACAATGGCCGCTCGCTGAACGAACGGGCACAACGGATGACTGATGAGCGTAAGTTGAGTTTTCGCCATGATGGTCTCTCGATAGGGCTGCGGCGGGACGGAATGAATGCGGCGGTGGCTACAGCAGCTGCCCGCCCGAGATGTCAAACGTCGTCCCGTTAGCCCAGGCCATGTCATCGGACAAGATGGCCGCAACCGCACCGCCGATATCATCCGGTAGACCGACACGGCCCAACGCGATGCCCTGTGCCACATAGGCGTTCACATCCTGGTTATCGCGCACTGCACCACCACCAAAATCGGTGGCGATGGCGCCTGGGGCAATCGCATTCACCCGAATTCGGCGTGAACCGAGTTCTACGGCCATGTAACGGGTCAGCACTTCGACTGCCGCTTTTACCGCCGCGTAAATGCTGTACCCCGGCAAAGTAAAGCGTACGAAGCCGGAGGAAACGTTCAGGATACGACCGCCGTCTTCCACGAGCGGCAACAGCTTCTGTGTCAGAAAAATCGGCCCGCGCAGGTGTGTGGCGACCAATGAGCCGAACTGATCCTCGGTTGCGTCAATAAAGTTCGAAAACAGACCATTGCCGGCATTGTTGACGAGGAAATCAAAGCGCTCACGACCAAACTCGGTCTTCAGCGTTTCAGTCAATGCGCTTGAAAAAGCCTCATAGCTGGCGGTATCGGTGATGTCGAGCGGCAGCATCGCGGCCTTGCCGCCCTGGGCCTCGATTTCCTGCTTCAGCGATTCGGCTTCTGCCGCGCCGCTGCGATAAGTGCCGATGATGTGGACGCCGCGCTTGGCGAGGTGAACCGCCATGTTGCGGCCAAGGCCGCGGCTGGCGCCGATGATGAGTGCGATCTGGTTAGTCATGGCTTGTCTCTGCGAGGTTTAGAAGCGCCTTTCGGTGCTTTCTTGACCTGCTCAAGATAGGCAATGACCGGTTTGTAACCCACGCCCAATACGCTCAATTTATTGCCTGATTGTATCAATCATATTGCGTGGTAACGGGACGTAGGCATAATCGGCTCATGAACAATGATCTTGCATCACGGGAATATCGGACTTTGAATTTAAATCGCAGCACTAAACGCTCAAGCACAGGTATTTGATTTCCAGGTAATCTTCGATGCCGTACTTGGAGCCTTCACGGCCCAGGCCCGACGCCTTGATGCCGCCAAACGGCGCGACTTCGTTGGAGATCAACCCGGTGTTGACACCGACCATACCGTATTCCAGGGCTTCAGCCACACGGAAAACACGGCCCAGGTCACGGGCATAGAAGTACGAGGCCAGGCCGAACTCGGTGTCGTTGGACATCGCGATCACGTCGGCTTCATCTTTGAAGCGGAACAGCGGAGCCAATGGACCGAAGGTTTCTTCCTTGGCCACGGCGGCGTTGTTCGGTACGTTGGTCAGGATGGTCGGCTCGAAGAAGTTGCCTTCGATGGACTTGCCGCCGGACAGCACGGTGGCGCCTTTGGAAACGGCGTCAGCGATGTGCTCCTGGACCTTGGCCACGGCTTTTTCGTCGATCAGCGGACCGGTAGTGGTGCCGTCTTCCAGACCGTTGCCGATCTTGAGTTTGGACACGGCCACTTTCAGCTTCTCGGCGAACGCGTCGTAGACCGAATCCTGAATGTACAGGCGGTTGGCGCAGACGCAGGTCTGGCCGTTGTTGCGGTATTTGGAAATGATCGCGCCTTCGACGGCCTTATCCAGGTCCGCGTCATCGAACACGATGAACGGCGCGTTACCGCCCAATTCCAGGGACACTTTCTTGATGTTCTTGGCGCATTCCGACATCAGTTGACGGCCGATTTCGGTCGAACCGGTGAAGGACAATTTGCGCACGATCGGGTTGCTGGTCAGCTCGCTGCCGATGTCGCCGGCGCTGCCGGACACAACGCTGAACACGCCAGCAGGAATGCCGGCGCGCTGGGCCAGTTCGGCCAGAGCGAAAGCGGAAAACGGAGTTTGCGAAGCTGGCTTGAGGACCATGGTGCAACCGGCGGCCAAGGCCGGGCCGGCTTTACGGGTGATCATTGCGGCCGGGAAGTTCCACGGGGTGATTGCCGCGGTCACGCCGATCGGCTGCTTGATCACGATCAGGCGCTTGTCTGGCTGGTGGCCCGGAATCACGTCACCGTAGATGCGCTTGGCTTCTTCGGCGAACCATTCGATGAAGGAAGCGGCGTAAATGATTTCGCCCTTGGCTTCGGCCAGTGGCTTGCCTTGTTCCAGGGTCATCAGGCGAGCCAGGTCGTCCTGATTCTCGATGATCAGTTCGTACCAGCGACGCAGTTTGCCCGCACGTTCCTTGGCGGTCAGTGCACGCCAGGCCGGCAGCGCTTTGTCAGCAGCTTCGATTGCACGGCGGGTTTCGGCAGCGCCCATTTTCGGTACGGTGCCCAGAATTTCGCCCGTGGCCGGGTTGTTGACCTTGATCGTCTGACCATTGTCCGCATCGACCCAAGCGCCATCGATGAAGGCTTGTTGGCGGAACAACTGGGTGTATTTGAGTTGCATGATGAACTCCGATTTCAATACAGAAAGACCGGCGGCACCGTAATGCCGCCATTGAGACAAACGGATATCGTGAGATCAGACCAGCGCACTTCTTCTCTTGAGCTCGCTGTTGAGAATGAAATCATTTTCCGAGTAGTCCACCGGACAATCGATCACGTGCACGCCTGGCTCGCTGATGCACTGCTGCAACAGCGGCAGGAAGCCGTCGGCGCTTTCCACCCGATGGCCCTTGGCACCGTAACTTTGTGCATACATAACGAAGTCCGGGTTGCCGTAGTCCAGGCCGAAATCGGTGAAGCCCATGTTCGACTGTTTCCAGCGGATCATGCCGTAGCCGTCGTCGCGCAGGATGATGACCGTCAGGTTCATCTTCAGGCGTACCGCAGTTTCCAGTTCCTGGCTGTTCATCATGAATCCACCATCACCACACACCGCGACCACCGGGCGATCCGGGTACACAAGATGCGCAGCCATTGCCGACGGCAGGCCAGCACCCATGGTCGCCAGAGCATTATCCAGTAGCACAGTGTTGGGTTTGTGGGCCTTGTAGTTGCGGGCGAACCAGATTTTGTAGATGCCATTGTCCAGTGCCACGATGCCTTCGGACGGCAAGGCACGCCTTACGTCAGCGACGAAGCGCTGCGGGTAGATCGGGAAACGGTTATCGTCCGCGCCCTCGATGATCTGCTCTTCGTTGGCTTCACGGATCGCCATCAGGCGAGTGAAGTCCCAATGTTCTTGAACCTGCAGCGCTTCGCCGATCTGCCACACCGCGTTGGCGATGTCACCAACCACTTCGATTTGCGGGAAGTACACCGGGTCGACTTCGGCCGAGCGGAAGTTAATGTGGATCACTTCAGTACCGCCTCGAACCATGAAAAACGGCGGTTTTTCGATGACATCGTGGCCAATGTTAACGATCAGATCGGCGGCCTCGACAGCACGATGAACGAAGTCGCCAGCGGACAGCGCGGCGTTGCCGAGAAAGCGCGGGTGACGTTCGTCCACCACGCCTTTGCCCATTTGCGTGGTAACAAACGGGATACCGGTATTGTCGACCAGTTGCTTGAGCACCTTGGCCGTCATCTTGCGGTTGGCACCGGCACCAATCACCAGGATCGGGCTGCGTGCGGTTTGAAGTTTCTGTACGGCCGCTTCGATCACCTTGTGTTCGGCCAACGGACGACGGTGCAGACTTGGCGGAATCGGCATGCTCTCGGTTTGTTCGGCAGCGATGTCTTCAGGCAACTCCAGGTGCACAGCGCCGGGCTTTTCTTCTTCAGCCAGGCGAAAGGCTTCACGCACCCGCGATGGAATGTTGTCGGCGGACGCCAACTGATGGGTGTACTTGGTCAGCGGCTGCATCATGCCGACCACATCAAGGATCTGGAATCGGCCCTGTTTGGACTTCTTGATCGGCTTCTGGCCGGTGATCATCAGCATCGGCATGCCGCCCAGATAAGCGTACGCACCCGCGGTTACCAGGTTAGTTGCACCCGGCCCCAGGGTGGCCAGGCTGACGCCGGTCTTGCCGGTCAGCCTGCCATAGGTGGCCGCCATAAAACCTGCGGACTGCTCATGGCGAGTCAAAACCAGCTTGATACTGGAACGGCGCAACGACTCCAGCAGATCCAGGTTTTCTTCACCGGGAATACCGAACACGTACTCGACACCTTCGTTCTCCAGGCATTGCACAACGACATCCGCGGCCTTGGCCATTTCTCCACCTCAATATCTGTGAGCGCTTGCGCGCGATTTACAACGTTTGATCAGCGGCAAGCGCTTTTTCACACCGATGGCGCTACGGTCGCATCAGCCTGACCGCTTTGGTCTAACGCCGCACGAACGAACCCTTCAGCCTTTTTGCGTTCGACGAACCCCCTGACATAGGCCGCCCCGGAGTCATGACCGCGCGGAACTGCCATGGCTTGTCGGATAGAGGTAAATGCACCGTCAATGACTCGATACTTCCCGTTGTCCGCAGCGACGGCTTCCAGAGGCTGACGTACGCCCGCCGCTGCATCCAGGCCCTGTTCAACATACAAATCCACGGCACCCGCAGACGTTTCCGCCCTTTCCAATCGGGCATGTTTCAATGTGCGCGTCAGAAAGAGGTCGTAGGCTGCGCCCTTGCCCACCGCTAGCCGCAGACCAGGCTGATCAAGATCCTCAACCGTTTGGTAGGATGATTCAGCGGCGACCAGGTAAGTCCCCTCGATGATCACGTAAGGTTCACTGAACGCAATCTGCTCCTCTCGCACCGGTTCAATGGCAAGAAAGGCAATGCGCCATGCGCCCTCCTCCAGAGCCGCAAAGACCTTGCCCGCGGCATCGAAGGTGACCATTTCCAGACGTACGCCCAGCTCTTCAGCCAACGCTTTTGCCAGCGCAACAGACACGCCTTGCGGCATGCCGTCCGGACCCTTTTGGGCCAATACAGGGTTGCCAAAGTTAATGGCAGCGCGAAGGACGCCGTTTGGCGCCAATTCATCGATTACCGCATGGTCGATAGCATTCATCTTTTGCTCCATGAGTGAAGGTCACTGAAAGCCCTACCAGATCGGTAGGGTGTAGGAAACGATTAAGCGATTTTCATCGGCACCACGGGCGAAGCTGGATCGATAACTTGCGTTGCGCCATCTAACCGCCACGTTTTTCAAGGCGCCGCTCTGGAAGATGTACTGCACATCAGTATTACGCTCCCATTCATGGCCAGCGCCAGTGGTGGTTTTCGCGTCAGCTTGATCACCACGGACGTAGCGGCTCATGAACGTCAGGCCCGGCAATCCCAGTGCGGAAAAGTCGTAGTCGTATCGCAGCTGCCAGGAGCGTTCGCCCGGCTCGGCAAAGTCGTTGATCTGAATGTAATTGGCCAGGTACGGGTCCGTGCCGTTGATGTAAGGCATCGAAGTCGAGCCATTCATCTTCTGCAAACCCAGACCCATGGAATGACCAGACAAGCTATACGTCAGCATGCCGTTGAGCGCACCGCTGTCGATTTCGCCACCGCGCGCAGAACCGGCGTCATCGCTGAGCATGTAACGCAGATCGCTTTTGAGTTTGCCCACTCCCAGATTGAGCGCGTGGTTCAATCCAAAGAAATGCTGGCGATAGACGTCCTCAAGTTCGGCGTACTGATAGGTGATCGTCAGGTCTTTGCCGAATGCATATTCACCACCGCCCATCAGGTAGTGATCACTCTCGACCGTACCGGAGAAACGCCGATTTTTGTTGTTCAAGGTCAACGTATCCGCGTTGGTTGAATCGCGATCCGTCACCCGGTTGAACCGTGCACCGGTGAAGCTCAGTGCATCGAATTCCTTGACCGTTATCAAGCCCCCCTCGAACGTTTGCGGCAGGATGCGGCCGGTGTTGGCCTGTAAGGTGGGGAGTTTAGGAATCAAGGTGCCGTACTTGAGTTCAGACTTGGAGACCTTCATTTTTGCTGTAAGTCCGAGCCGGCTGAATTCGTCCGCGGCACGGCCATCGGAATGGGTGGGTAACAGGCCGGAACCGCTCCGGTCGGGGCTTGAATCGAGCTTAAGGCCAAGCATGCCCAGCGCATCCAAACCGAAACCGACAACGCCCGGGGTATAGCCGGAACGCACGTCAAGGATAAAGCCTTGAGCCCACTCCTCCCGCTTCGATTGCCCAGCCCCATCACGGAAGTCGCGATTGAAGTAATAGTTACTCATTTGCAGGTTGGCTTTACTGTCCTCGACAAAACCTTCTGCGTGGACCATGCCCACCAACATGCACGGGGACATAGTCAAACAGGTGCCGATTACTTTTTTATTTTTATACATGCCACGCTCCAAAACAGCGCCGTAAAAATGCCCTACCGGCTCAAGTGCGGCATAGGCGAGGTTATTGATAATCAGAAGAAACAGCAGTGAAGCGTCGCTATACCGTGTTAACCGTCGAGTGGGGAATCGCGGTTCGCATCGGCCATGCTATCGCTGCTCGGCATCGACTTTGACTGGCGGCACCAATGAAGGCGCCGCGAGTTCGATCAGCCGTTAGCGAGCTTCATGGCTGACAGTGGAGGCAACTTCGGAGGTGTTCTTGTTGGAAACGCGCATGAACACGGTCATCAAAAAGCCCAGGAGCAACAACGCGCTTAGAAACAGCAGGCCATTGGCGGCACTTTGACTGTTGCCCTTTATCAAGCCGATCAGCGACGGTCCAGCAAAGCCTCCGAGGTTGCCGATTGAGTTGATCACGGCGATGGACACCGCTGCCGTTGTCCGATCAAGGAACAATGTTGGCAAGGCCCAGAACGGTGACTTGAAGCTGTAAAGCCCGGACAACGCGACGCAAATCATCGCCATTGCCACAAACGCATTACCCACGACGCCGGCCCCCACCAATCCCAACGCGGCGATCAGCAACGGAATGGCAGAATGCAGTTTGCGCTCGTTACGTTTGTCGGAACTCCGTGACCAGACAATCATCGCCACCGTAGCCACGATGTACGGCAGCATGGCGATCAAGCCAATCTGCGTGTGGGTCAACGACTCGGAGAAGCTCTTGATTATCTGTGGCATCCAGTAGCCGACGCCGAGGCTACCGCACTGGTACACAAAGTAGATGAACGATAAGTACAGGACCTTGGGGTTGGTCATTGTCTTGTAGACGCTCAGGCTCTTCACGTTCTTGCGGCTCTGGCGATCACGTTCCAGTTCAGCAATCAGCCAACTTTTCTCTTCAGGCTTGAGCCATTTCGCCTGTTCCGGTTTATCGGTCAGGAAGAAGTAGCAGGCAATCCCCAGGAACACCGCCGGGATACCTTCGAGGAACAGCATCCAGCGCCAGCCGCTCCAGTTCAGCCAGCCAATGTTGTCCATGATCCAGGTGCTCATCGGCGCACCGATGATGTAGCTCACCGGAATCGCTGCGGTGAACAGCGCCACGGTGGTCGCCAGTTCCTTGGAGCGGAACCAGAAGGTCAGGTAGACAATGATTCCCGGAAAGAAACCGGCCTCGGCCACCCCAAGGAAAAACCGCAGGATGTAGAGCTGATTGGCCGTTTGCGCGAACGCGGTCATCGCGGCGATGATGCCCCAGGTCACAAGGATACGAGCGATCCATACCCGCGCGCCGAATTTGTTGAGCATCACGTTGCTCGGCACTTCAAACAGGAAATAGCCGATAAAGAAAATCCCCGAAATGAAGCCGAAAGCCTCGCTTGAGAGCGCAAGCTCCCTGTTCATTTGCAAGGCGGCATAGCCGATATTGGCACGGTCGAGATAGGACACGATGTACAGCAGGAACACAAAGGGGATGATTCGCAGGGTGACCTTGCGAACGATCGCGGCTTCATCAGGTTTATTATTGTTCATGACAACCTCATTGGAAGCAGACACGGCCTGCTTCTGTCATTGCATTATTGTAATTGCGAGGGTTCTCAGGCCGAAAAGACCATGCACACGGGGCTACCGGTCGAGACGGAGAACCCTGTCTTGCCAAGCCCACCTTTATCGGGATCCACCGCCATCGAAATGATGGTGTCGCTGTCTTCGTTCAGTGCGAACAGGAAGCGCTCATTGGGAGTCAGCGTGAAGAACCTTGGCGTCTTGCCGTCGGTGGGCATGAATTCCACCGGGTTCAACAGACCTGTGCCCTGGTCGATGGCAAACACGGCCACGCTGTCGTATCCGCGGTTGGAGGCGTAGAGAAAACGACCGCTGTGATCCACTTCAATCTCCGATGCCCGACTGTTGCCGGTGAAGGTCGCAGGCAACGATGGCAACACCTGGATCGGAGCCAACGCTCCGGTCTGGGCATCGAAACGATAGGCCGTCACGCTGGAATCCAGCTCATTGATCACGTAGGCAAACGCGGCACGGGGGTGGAATGCCAAATGACGTGGCCCTGCCCCCTCACGGGTGGCGATGAATGGCTGAACCGCCGGAAACAATTTGCCGTTTTCGAAACGAAAACTGAACACTCGATCCAGGCCCTTGTCTGGCACCAGTACGAATTTGCCGCTGTGGTCGAACGGATTGAAGTGTGGCTTTGAAAACGGCTGCTCAACCCGATGCGGCCCCATGGGTCCTTCCAGCTTGAGAAGCTGATTGAGCGAGCCAAGAGCGCCGTTCTCGTCGACGTTCAGCACGGCCAGTGAGCCTGTGATGTGGTTGGACACCACTAGGAAGCGTTCAGTTGGGTCCAGTGCCAAGTGCACAGGGTTCTTGCCTTCGCAGCTTTGCTGGTTGAGGAAAGCCAGTTTGCCACTGGCCTTGTCGACACTGAAGGCACTGACCTCACTCTTGTCTCCGTGGACGGTGTATAGCCGGTCGCCCGCCTTGTTTAATGCCAAAAACGACGGATTTACCAAGTCCTTGACCACTTGCACGAGCGCCAGAGTGCCTTCCTCCTGGTCCACTTTGTAGACACTGATGCCCTCACCGCGAGCATTACGTTCGCGAGTAGTCCGTGACCCGACATAGGCGTACATAGGGATGGTTCTCCGTGTATCAGATGATGTTTTATTAGCCAGGCTGGCGTGAACCAACCCAACGGGCAACAGCGAACCCAGCAGGGAAACTCCAGCGAGAGTACTCACTTGCTTGAGTACAGTACGGCGTGTTGCACCGGTGAATTGTTGAATTTCAGGCGAGGTCGTACCGGCGCCCTGATCGTCGCTTTGCATGGAGGCTGTTCCTTATTTTTGTCAGTTACAACGGCCCGGGCCCCGGGAGAGGCCCAGAGGTTGAATCAGTGTCGCGTTCGCTGAACAACCTTGCGGATGACAAAAGGCAGTACTCCGCCGTTGACCAGGTATCGAATCTCTTGAAGGGAGTCGATACGCACGCCTAGTTCCACCTGCTGCTGCTCACCGTTGCCACGGTGGATAAGCATGTTCACGCGGTTGTCGCCAACGCCCAGGTCATCCAGGCCAAGGAAGTCGAAGCGTTCGTCGCCCTGCAGCGCCAGGTCATCGACCGATTGGCCTGGCTTGAACTGCAATGGGATGACGCCCATACCGATCAGGTTGCTGCGATGGATACGCTCGATGCTCTGCGCTACTACGGCCTTCACCCCCAACAGCATTTGGGCTTTGGCTGCCCAGTCGCGGCTGGAACCTGCGCCGTAGTTGATGCCCGCGAAAACGACCATGGGGGTATGCAGCGCCGCATAACTCTTGGCGGCCTCATACAATGGCAAGCACTGGGTGTGATCGGCATTCCAGGCCCACGCTCCCAGGCCCGGCTGAACATCACCCAGCAAGCGATTCTTCACAGCTTTGTTGGTGAACGCGCCACGCAACATGACTTCATGGTTGCTGCGACGTGTGGAGTACTGGTTGAGGTCCTGAGGATGCTCACCACGCTCAAGTAACCATTGTCCGGCCAGGCTATCGGCAGGAATGGAATAGGCAGGCGATATATGGTCAGTGGTGACGTTGTCGCCCAACACCATTAAGGTGCGCGCACCGTTGATGGCCAAGGTGGTTTTCGGATCGGCTGGAATGTCGGCCAGGTACTGCGGGCGACGCAGGTAGGTTGAATTCGGGCTCCATGGAAATTGCACACTGCCTTCGGCCGATAGCGATTGCCAGTGATGCGTGCCTTCCCAGACCTTGGCCAGGCGCTGCTGGAAGAACTCGGGCTTAACCACCTTGGCGACCTGAGCGGCGATTTCCGCATCGGACGGCATCAGATCGCGCAAAAATACGGGATTGCCATGGCGATCTTCGGCCACGGCTTGCGACTCTAGATCGATATCGATGGTCCCGGCGATGGCATAAGCCACGCACAGCGCTGGGGATGCCAGGTAACCGGCAGGCACTTTAGGATTGACCCGACCTTCAAAGTTGCGGTTACCCGATAGAACCACCACGCCCTTCAGGCCTTGATCGGCAAAATGTTCAACGTGCTCCTCGAGTGAGCCCGAGTTACCAATACAGGTCATGCAACCGAAACCGGCGAGGTCAAAGCCCAACGCAGAAAAGTCTTCCAGCAGATTGGCTTCTGCCAGGTAGTCAGCCACTACACGGGAACCGGGAGAAAGCGAAGTTTTGACCCATGGTTTGCGATTGATCCCAAGCTGGCGTGCCTTGCGAGCCAAAAGCCCGGCCTGGATCATCTGCGACGGGTTAGCGGTATTGGTGCAACTGGTGATTGCGGACATGACCACCGCGCCGTGGGTGATCGACTCATTGAATGACGGTTCGAAGAACGTCTGTTCTGCAGGTCCGGCAATCAGGTTGACGCCGCCCATCACCTCTTTGCGAAACGAGGCCGCTGCGTTGGACAGCTTCTGCCGCTGGTGCGGCTGATGCGGACCGGCGACGCTCGCCTCAATACTGGTCAGGTCCAGCTCGATCAATTCATCGAACTGCGGCTCGGCGAGTTCATCACGTCGCCATAGAGGCTGAGCACTCATGTAGCTGACGACCTTGTGGCACAACGACTCGGAGCGGCCGCTGAGCTTCAAGTAGGACAGCGTTTCATCGTCGAAGGGGAAGAACACCACGGTGGCGCCGTATTCAGGCGCCATGTTGGACACGGTGCCACGGGCCGCCCAGCTCAGGGAAGAAAGCCCCGGCCCGGTGAACTCGACAAACTTGCCGACCACCGAGCGCTTACGCAGGATTTCAGCCACGTGCAGCGACAGGTCAGTGGCCGTAACCCCCGGACGCAGAGTGTTGGTCACGCGGATGCCAACCACTTTCGGGAAGCTGATCGGTACTGGCTCGCCGACCATGGCCGCCTGCCCTTCAAGTCCGCCCACCCCCCAGCCCAACACGCCGATGGCATTGATCATGGGTGTATGGCTGTCGGTGGCGACCATGTCATCTGGATGGAGCAGACGCTGACCATCTTCAGTGCGGCTTTCCCAGACCACCTGCGCCAGGGCTTCCATGTTCATCTGATGAATAATGCCAGTACCTGGCGGGATCACTCCGAAGTTATCCAGGCTCTTCTGCGCCCATTTGATAAAGCGGTAGCGTTCGCTGTTGCGACGGAAATCGATGTCCAGATTCTTCTCGACCGCATCGGCTTCGGCGTAACGTTCAACGATGACGGAATGATCGATCGTCAGCACCGCCGGAATCAGTGGATTCATGGCTTTTGGATCGCCGCCTAACTCGGCCACCACATCGCGCATACCGGCAAAATCTGCCAGTGCTGGCAGGCAGGTAGTGTCATGGAACATCAGGCGGTTGGGCTGAAACGGTACTTCGCAGTCCGGGCCCTGCCCTATGGCGCGAGCCAGAACCGACGGCAGCGATTCGGGCGAGCAACGCGCTACGTTCTCCAACAGGATGCGGATCGAATAGGGAAGCTTCGATACCTGCATGGGGGACAGCATCTTGTTTAAATCGATGTAAGCAAAAGGCTCGTTATCGATCACCAGATGGTTGATTAAGTCGCAGGCAGTCTCGGTCATGCTCATTTCGCTCAGGCTTTTTATAATGGTCGCGGGGTACGGGTTCGGCCAATCGTTACCGCTGATGAGCCGATGTTATTGCCAACCCGTACGCTTGAAAATTGATCAATTGCCATACCAGCGTTCTCCATCGGAGAACGCTCAGTCATCACTGCGATGGTTCAAATGATCGATGAGGGTTTTCAGCGTGGGTGAAGCGCTGTCGTACTTCTTGAAGACCAGTAGCAGTGATCGCCGGGCCCAAGGCTCGTCCAGGGTCACGGCCTTGAGTTTGTGGCTTCGTAGATACTGGTTAATCACACTGCGCGGCAGTACAGCCAGCCCCAAACCTGTCGAGACCATGCGGCACATGCAGTCGAAGCTGCTGATTCGAATCCTGAGTTGGAGCGCCATGCCCAGTTTTTCGGCCTCGCTCGTCAACAGGGTATGCATGGAGCTTTCCAGGTGCGGACCGACAAACTCATGCTCCAACACCTCTTTGAAACGCACCGACTCATGAGTCGCCAGTGGGTGCCCTGCCGGTACGACCAAGGTCAGTTCATCATTGCGATAAGGCATTGTTTCGAGGCCTTGCGCAGCGGTCTGTGCGGCAATGATGCCCAAGTCAGCCCGCCCATCAGCCACGGCCCGAATGACCGCTGAACCCACCCGCTCTTCGATATCGAACTTTATCTGCGGATAGAGCGACACGAAGCGCGACACATCGTCCGGCAAGAACTGAGACAGAGCAGAGGTGATCGCATGAATGCGAACATGGCCCTTCACGCCGGCCGCATAGTCGCCAAGCTCATGATCCAGTTGCTCAATGGTCTGCTTCACCTGGCGAGCGTAAAACAGCAATGATTGTCCCGCGGGTGTCAGATCGACGCCTCGTGCATTACGGATAAGCAGGGAAGAACCCACCTGCGCTTCAAGCTCGGAAATGCGCTTGCTGATGGCCGACACCGCAAGATGCTTGATTCGGGCAGCGCGGGTCAGGTTGCGTTCCTCGGCAACCGTAATGAACAGATCCAGGCTGGTTATGTCGTATCGCACCCTTTAATTCCTTGTTGAAATGATGTGGTGAGCACACCGCCACCGCACATCAATCATCTTCATGCAACTTGATGCCGCGTGCGTGAAGCAGGTGCGGGATCAGCAGCACCAACAGCGTCAGCGCGAGAATCGAGGCAGCTATGGGTTGCGTCAGGAAGACCATCCAGTCGCCCTGACTGATGGACAGCGCATTGCGCAGTTGTTTTTCGGCCATCGGCCCCAACAACATGCCGACTATCACCGGCGCGACTGGAAAATCGAATCGACGCATGACGACACCGCCCCAGCCGATGGCGAGCATGAGCAACAGATCGAAAGAGGAATGACGCATGCCGTACACACCAATAGTGGCAAACACCAAAATGCCGGCGTTGAGGTACGGTCGTGGAATCTGCAGGAGTTTGACCCATAGACCGACCAGGGGAAGATTCAACACCAGCAGGATGACGTTACCGATGTAGAGCGAAGCCACCAAGGTCCAGACCAGATCACCCGAAGTCTGGAACAGCATTGGACCCGGCTGCAGGTTGTAGTTCTGAAACGCTGCCAACAATATCGCCGCAGTAGCCGATGTCGGAATGCCAAGTGTCAGCAGCGGCACCAACGAACCCGTTGCGCTTGCATTATTGGCAGCTTCTGGACCTGCTACTCCTTCGATGGCCCCTTTCCCCTTGCTGGCCGCAAAATCCTCCGGGTGTTTACTCAATTTGCGTTCAGTAGAATATGAAAGGAACGTCGGAATCTCGGCACCTCCGGCCGGGATTGAGCCAAAAGGAAAACCGATCATCGTTCCCCTGAGCCAGGCTGGAACCGATCGTTTCCAGTCAGCACGCGTCATCCAAAGCGAGGTCAAGCGATGCCGGCCCGATGCCTCTTCTTTTTGATACAGCAGGCTGTATAACGCCTCCCCCACAGCGAACAACCCCACCGCCACGAGCACGACCTCAATGCCATCGACCATCTCAGGTACACCCCAGGTGTAGCGGGCGATACCCGAGGTGGAGTCAAGCCCGATCAAGCCAATGACCAAGCCGATCCCCAGAGAGGCAAAACCTCGCAACATGGAGGCTCCCAGCACCGCGGAGACCGTGGTGAACGACAACACCAGAATCGCAAAATACTCCGCGGGACCAAACTTCAACGCCAGCGTGGCAACAATAGGGGCGAACAGCGTCAGAAGAATCGTCGCTATCGTTCCCGCCACGAACGAGCCTATTGCTGCTGTGGCCAGTGCTGGTCCCGCCCGCCCATTGCGAGCCATGAGGTTGCCCTCCAATGCCGTGACCATGGAGGATGATTCCCCTGGGGTATTGAGCAAGATGGAGGTCGTGGAGCCGCCAAACTGCGCGCCGTAATAAATACCGGCGAACATGATCAAAGCCCCGGTGGGATCGACTTTGGCGGTAATCGGCAGCAGCAACGCCACCGTCAGCGCCGGCCCGATTCCAGGCAACACACCAATCGCCGTACCGAGCAAACAGCCAACAAACCCCCAGATCAAGTTGATCGGTTGGAGTGCAGCGGAAAAACCGATTGCCAAGCTTGAAAGAATTTCCAACTTGTTCACTCCTCCGGTCAGATCAGATCCACATGTTGACTAACGACGGAAGGGAGACTCCCAGCCCGGCGTTGAACAGCCAGTAGATCGGTAAGGTCAGGGCGATGCCGATGGCAAGATCCTGCACCGGACGACGACTACCGAAGCCCCGCGCCGACAAGGCAAACAGCAACCCGGCCGCCAGAACGAACCCGATGAGCTCAATCAGCAGGGCGACACCCAAAAGCCCCACGGTCACCCAGGCCACACCGGCTTTACCGCCGGGCAATGCTTTAGCAGCCTCATCGTCATGATCAGCGAGATTGCGAAAACCACTGGTGACTGCCTGATAGCTCAGCAGCAGGCCTACGACTCCCACAAATGCCGCCACGGCATAGGGATACACGTAGGCCGCAAGGATGACGTAGCCCCTCTCCGGTGGAAACCGGAAGGCGCCGTAAGCCAGTACAGCACTGATTAAAACCAGGCCTGCACTGACGGCAAGTTGTGTCGGCACTACCCTGCCATGCCGGCTCATCTCAAAGCAGCCCGACCTTGACCAACATCGCACGCAACCGCACGTGATCGTCTTCGACAAACTTGCCGAATTCGTCGCCGGTCAGAATGCTCGGTGACCACGCGTTGACCTTGACGTTTTCTTGCCAGACTTTGCTGTTGGTCGCGGCGAGAACCGCATCGATCACTTGCTTGCGCTGATCGGGGGAAAGGCCCGCTGCCCCGTAAACGCCACGCCAGTTGTTGATCGTGACGTCGTAGCCTTTCTCTTTGAGAGTCGGCGCATCAATGCCTGGTACGCGCTCCGGCGCGCCGATGGCCAGCAAACGGAACTGCTTGGCCTGGACATACTTGGCAAGCTCGGCATAACCTCCGGTAATGACCGTGATATGGCCACCCAACGTAGCGGCAACGACTTCGCCACCACCGGCATAGGCGACGTAGTTGACCATGTTGATCGGTACGTCCATCTTGCTGGCCAATTCAGCGATGCCAATGTGGTCGATCGAGCCCTTGGAGCCACCACCCCATTTTATACTCGATGGATTGGCCTTGAAGGCACTCAGCAAGTCTTCCAGCGTTTTGTAGGGCGACGCCTCACTGACGGCAAGCACGTTGTACTCGGTGAAAAGCCGGGCAATGGGAGTGACATCCTTCATCGTGATTTGCGGTTTGTTCTGCTCTTCGGAGGTCACCATGTTGGCGCCCACAACGAGCAATGCATTCGGATCTCCCTTCGTACTGTTGGCAAATTGAGCCAGCCCCAAGGTCCCTCCTGCTCCGCCCTTGTTCTCGAAGGTCAGGGATTTGACAGCATTGGCCTCAATCAAGGCTTTACCCAGAATTCTTGCGGTTTGGTCATATCCCCCGCCTACCGAACCTGGGGCCATGAATTTGACCGTATCCAGTGCCAGGGCAGAGGTTGAAAGCACAATCGCGGCAACGGCGGTTGCGATAGGCATGCGACAGCTGGATCGACGGAATGAAGTGAACATGAGTTGTCTCCCGATACTATTGTTTTTGTTGGTGCCGGTAGAACGTTGCCCAAGGCGTTAACCCGATAGAGCTTGCGAAAAAGCGTAGTTCACGCCTCTGTTTCTCAAGCTCCCCACGCCTGCCACATCGTTTGCGTGCTGCGTTACCTAATAGACCTCAGCAAGAATTGCTTTGCAAGGTTACGAAGTACAATATTATCGAAAGTCTTCGCCTTTTATCTGAGAGGACCGATACCAAGCCAGATTTCCAGGAAAAAAATCTAAAAATCTGCATATTTGCATTCATAAATGCAATTATGGCGTTATGGACTTCACAAAGTCTTGGTTCACATTCAGCGGTGGCAGCAACACTCATCCCTTTTGTAAGTGATCACATGTATGGCCTCAAGCACCTTGGTAGATAGAATCGCAGCGCAAATCAGGCAGAAAATCCAGACCGGTGCATTGCCCTTGGGCGCCCACCTCCGTGCGCAGAAAGTAGCTGATGAATTCAACGTATCGCGTTCACCAGCACGCGAGGCACTGATACTGCTTTCGGAACAATCGATCCTCGAACAACTGCCCAATCGCGGTTTTTTCGTTCTCGATTCACTCCAGGACTCGGAAGAAATTCCCGACGAAGTCGTACCGTTTGAGGAGCCGGATGCGTATTACCGGCTTTCCGAAGACTGGTTGAACAATGCCATTCCCGGTGAAGTCACCGAGCAGTTTTTGCGCTCCCGCTACGACCTGACTAAATCCCAGGTAATCGACGTACTCAATCGCGCTGCGAAGGTTGGCTGGGTCACTTCGAAACCGGGTTACGGCTGGCGCTTTCTGGATGTGGCAAAAACCCCGGAAAGCCTCGATCAGATCTATAAAGTGCGCTCGCTGATCGAACCAGCTGCACTGCTGGAACCGACCTACCAGCCGGACCCTGGGACGCTGCAACGGTTGAAGAAAGAGCAGCAGAGTCTTCTCGACGGTGGAATCGAAACCCTGCCCGCAGATGCCTTGCTCAAAAGCGGTATTCGCTTCCACGAAGAGTTTATTCAACTCTCTGGCAACCCGCTCTTCCACATGATTCTGGTTCAGATGAACAACATGCGGCGGTTGATCGAATACCGCTCGATGATCGACCGAAACCGATTTTACAAACAGTGCGCCGAACACATCCAAATGATTGAGCTGGTCGAACAAGGCAACAACGCTGAGGCGGCGCAATTGATGCAGCAGCACTTAAGTGGCTCATTCGCAGACAAATCACCGATCCTGAAACTGTATTCGTTATCCACTGAGGTCAGCAGCTCTCTTTCCGACCCCGAGCTTGGCGTGGCAGCAATTCTTGAGGAGAGCAACCATTGACTACCGAACAGCAGTTGCGTGAAGAAATATGCACGGTCGGGGCAAGCCTTTACGCCCGTGGCTATACCGTTGGCAGCGCCGGCAACATCAGTGCGCGCCTGGAGGACGGCTGGTTGATTACCCCCACGGACGCTTGCCTTGGAAGGTTGACACCCGATGCAATCGCCAAGGTCAGCAAGGACGGCACTTGGATTTCAGGCAGTAAGCCATCGAAAACCCTGGAGCTGCATTGCCAGGTCTACGACCGCAATCCGTCGGTTAACGGCGTGGTTCACACACACTCCAGCGCACTGGTGGCGTTGACACTGAATGGGGTATGGAGCAATGACGAGATCCTGCCGCCACTGACCCCTTATCAGGTGATGAAAGTGGGCCGCATCCCTTTGATCGCCTATCAACGTCCAGGCTCACCCGATGTCGCTGTACAAGTAGCGCAATGGGCGCTGCGGGTTCGCGGCGTCATGCTCGAACGACTCGGCCCCGTGGTGTGGGAAAGTTCAGTGTCCAAGGCGAGCTTCGCGCTGGAAGAACTCGAAGAAACGGCAAAGCTCTGGATGATGAGCAACCCAAAGCCTGCTCCACTTGATGAGCAAGCGATTGAAGAACTGCGGAGCACATTCGGCGCCAAGTGGTAGCCTTCACCACCGCCGACCTTGCTGCGGGAGGCATCATCCTCGCGCAGCACTGGAACCACTCGATCAACTACTCATTTTTCGGGGCGGCGCAAGCGTTTCAACCACAATCCATGAACAGGCTCGGCACAGAGCATCACCACCACCAGCCGCATGATTTGCATGGCAGTGACGACCCCGACGGCAAGGTTCAACGCCTCAGCGGTCAGATACATTTCCGTGCTGCTGCCCGGCATCATGCCCAGGGCCAGCGTCAATAACGGAACCTGCAACCAGAATGCGATCACCGCCGCCAGCGCTACGGTGGAAAGAATCATGATCAAGGTGAACAGCGAAACCTTGAGCAAGTACGCCGGTGACGATCGAAAAAAGTGGCGATCGAAGTAGCCGCCAAGCGCACAACCAATCATCAATTGCCCATAGTGGCTGAGTTCCACGGGCAATGCCGTTTGCAGGTTGAAGCTGGCAGTGACCGCAGCACACAAGGCCATCGGCCCGAACATCCAGGGGTTTGGCCATCTGCAGCGTTTCCAGATGACAGCCGTCAACGCTCCGCCTGCCAGCAACGGCAGCAGCCAATACCAGTCACTGGGCAATCGGGCATGCACTACCGATGGCGAGATATGAGCAGTAAAAAACATTGCGGGCGGCACACACAGAACGATTAGCACCAGGCGCATGCTGTGCGCTGCAGCAATTTGACTGACATTGGCCTTGTGCCTGATACCTGCCTGGATCATTTCGGAAAAGTTGGCCGGCATGAACGCAAAAAATGCGGTAGTCAAATCCATGCCTTTGCGCCGCATGAACTCTATGCCCAACAATGCCAATAGCAATGTCAGGATTGCCGCAGACAACATCATCATGAAATGCCCGAGGATTTGTTCCAATACCGCGGGTGTGAAATGCAGTCCGATGGAGGTCGCGATCATCCACTGGCCCGACAGGCGTCCGTAGGGAATTTCGCCCACTCGCCAGCCCAGACATCGCACCATGATGACGGCCAACATTGAGCCGATAATCCAGGGCAACGGCCAATTAAAGTAGCTGGCGAGCAACGCCCCAATAATGCCAACCAGCGGCGTCGCCCACCACAATCCCATCGAAGTAAAAAACGCTTTCATACGGTCATCCCGGTCCTGTCGAGACGTCGGCAGACTGACAATTCATGGCGCATTGGCCAGGGCCTTTTCGAAGAAATCCACAGAACCGAAATTGCCGGATTTGAGTGCCAGGGCCACTGGATCGTTGCGTAAGCCAACGGTCCAAGGCACTCCCGGATCGATCAGTGCACCTATTCTCAGCGCCCTGACCCCAAGTGCCTTGACCACAGCCCCGGAAGTCTCGCCCCCAGCCACCACCAATTTGCGCACACCCATGTGGTACAGCCCGACAGCTACTGCCGATAGCGCGCTTTCAACGAGCTCTCCCGCGGCTTCAATGCCTAGCTTGCGCTGGGCGTATTTCACCGACTCGGGCTCAGCACTTGCGTAGATCAGGACCGGACCGGCGTGAATCAGATCTCGCGCCCACTCAAGCGCTTCACTTACCTGGTCATGACCGTTAGCGAGAAGCAACGGATCGAGGGCAAAACTCGGACGGTTCTTTCGCCAGCAATCGACCTGAGCATTGGTTGCCAGGGAACAGCTGCCAGACACTACAGCACCCAAACCATCGATATAGGGAAGTGTCGACGCGGCATCGTGTTCACCCATCAAGCCGGCACGGCGGAAATTGTCGGGTAAGCCCAAGGCAACACCGGATCCGCCAGTCACCAGCTTGTGACTGGCGGCCGCGTGCCCTATTGCGTACAGCTGCTCATCATCGATGGCGTCGACAATGGCGTAACCGCAGCCTTGCGCCTCCAAGTCGCGGAATGCCAACGAAAGGGCATCCACCCCCTGACGGACAATCCCATGTGCAACCAGGCCAACCAGCTTGTGCGTCTGCTGCTGCAGCACCCGCACCAGATTGGCGTCGGTCATGGGCGTCAGAGGATGATTGCGCATCCCGGATTCACTCAACAGCAGATCGCCGACAAACAAATGACCTTGGAAAATAGTGCGTTTGTTTTCTGGAAACGCTGGGCATGCCACGACGAACGTCACGCCCAAGGCTTCTGCAAGAGCGTCGGCCACAGGACCGATATTCCCACTTGGGGTGGAGTCAAACGTCGAGCAATACTTGAAAAAAAACTGCTGGCAGCCCGCAGCACGTAACCAATGCAATGCTTTCAATGACTCGCTGACCGCTACTTCGCAACTCACGGTACGGCTTTTCAGGGCAATGACCACCGCATCGATATCATCCGGAAGCGGCCCATCAGGTACACCGACTACTTGCAACGTACGCATTCCGCCACGAACCAGAGTACTGGCCAGATCGGTGCCGCCGGTGAAATCATCTGCGATGCAACCGAGTAGTAATTGACTCATTCTTCGCTCCTTGTTTTTGTTCGCGCAAGTCGTGAGCGGCATGCCCGCTATCCCAGCATGCCGTCCCACAGGAATCAGCGAAGAATGACTTTGGCGACAGCTTGACCGAACGCCTGAGTCCCGAAAGATCCACCAAGGTCCGGGGTACGTTGCAGAGGATTTTCCAACACGGCATCGACTGCCCTGTCCATCGACAACCCGGCGTCGATCAATGCCGGTTCGTCACGGTGCTCGCCCATCCATTGCAGCAGCATGCTGACGGACAAGATCATCGAGACCGGATTGGCCTTGTCCAGGCCGGCAATGTCCGGAGCCGAACCGTGTTGTGCCTGAGCACAGCAGTGGCTGTCGCTGGCCATCATCGAGCCGGCCAGCCCCAGACTGCCCGACAATTCGCTGGCCAGATCGCTGATGATGTCACCGTAGAAGTTCGTGGCTACCAGCACATCAAAGCGCTCAGGATTGCGAACCAGGTGAGCCGTCGAGGCATCAACCAGCAAATCGTCGAGTGTGACTTCCGGGAAGTCTTTGGCTACGTTGCTAACGCACTCCAGGAACAAGCCATCGGTCATGTGAAAGCTGTTGGCCTTGTGAATGGCAGTGACTTTCTTTTCACGCTTCATGGCCAGTTCGAACGCCCGCCGTGCTATACGCTCGCTGCAATGGCGCGTGATCTTTCGGGTAGACAACGCGATGTCCGGGGTTGGCATCACTTCGCCCCAGCCTCGACTCATGTTGCGATCTGGATAAAAGCCTTCAGTCGCTTCGCGCATGATGACCAAGTCCATTGTCTTGCCTTCCTTCATGTTCGAAGTCAGGAAAGGACGGGTACGGGCCGGGCGAACGTTGGCATACAAATCCAGGCCAATACGGAAGCCGGCAGAGACATTGCGACCGCCCTTTTCGGGTGCAGGATAATCGGCGTGAGACTGGGTACCGAGAATGATGCCGTCGTAGGACTTGGCCTTCTGCAGCAGATCATCTCGCAGTGTGGTGCCGTGCTTTTCAAGACTGGAGAACCCGACATCGTCGTAATCGAAGCTCAGTCCAAGATCGAATTTTTGGTTGGCTGCTTGCAGTACCAACATCGATGACTCAATGATTTCGGGACCAATACCGTCACCAGGAAGCACCAGAATACGCATCGTTAACCCTTGTTTTTTATTTGAGCGGATTGTTAAGCCAGCCTGTCGGATCAGCACCCTTTTATGTACATCGTAATCACAACGTACAATACTCGCGAAATGTTTTTTTAACCAATCGCCTTCAGTGGGGCCGAGGAAGCCAGCGTTGTGTCATTTTCCAGATCAGCAGATTGCATTTTATTGCATGAATATACAATTCATGCAACCTTTGCGCTCAATGGTTCCAAAAGGCGATGAGGGACAGTGAGAAATGTTTGAAAGGAATGGCGGACACGGCACCGTCGACGGCGATCCATTGCTCGGCGCCGTCTAAAGGGTATTGGTGATGAACGAGCTGCGGGTTAACTGACGATCGAAACCTCAAGGCTTCGCTGGTATTCCAGTTCGTCCCTGGCTTCTTTTTCGGTTTTTTGCCGTCCGACGACATCAAGATGATTACGCAGGAAAGCTGCAGCCGCTTCGCGTTGGCCACTTTCGATGAGATCCAGAAGATGGATGTGTTCTTTACACTGGTTGATCAACCGAGGCCGATCCACGTTGGCCTTGTAGGCCATGAATCGACGCAACTGGTTTTGTCTGCGAATGGCCTCAAGAAAGAACGCATTGCCCGAGCACCGGACTATCAGTTCATGCAATTGAGCGCCAATCTGAAACAGCTGCGATCGCGACAGCTTGAAAATGTCACCGTCGAGCAATTGTTGCTGAGCCTCCCGAGCTTTGGCAAAGGCAACCTTGTCGACCTCATAACCGGGTTCGAGTACCGCCGCAGGTTCGATTGCCATGCGAAACCGGTAACTCTGGATATGAGCCTTGGAGTCATGCAGGAAGCTGTTGATCTCCCAGCCTTGCCCAGGCTTGCGCTCAACCATTGCTTCGTTGGCCAGGCGGCTCAAGACCTTCAACAGTTGTCCCCGAGGCACCTCGTACTTACGCATCAATTCGGCTTCGAAAAATGTGGTGGGGATATCACCGCGAAGCACGTCGTCGACCACACGCAGGTAAAAGTCTTCAAAAGGGTCGACTTCCAACGGCAACTTGCCACTGTCGATACCGCGTGCATCAGCCGTCAGGAAATACCCACGATTGGGCTCCTTGATGGCCAGTCCAAGCTCGGCGAGCAGTGCAAATCCACGCCTTATCGGCGAGCGGGAAACGCCCAGTTCCTTGGCGAACGACTCCTCGCGCAGCGGATCACCGGCGCGCATGGATCTGGCTCGAGCCATATCAATGATCTTGGGCGCCAGTTGCTCCGCAAGGTCTTTCTTGATCTTGGGCTTCATTTTGGACATATCGCCCGTCAATGGTTGTTCAAGAGTCGGTTCTGCTGAATTCATGGAAACCAGTAATCAGAGGAGGATGGAGTCAATGCACAGGCATGGGGTTAATCCATGACGCCACATTCCGGGGCCTTGCAGAAAAATAACACACCTGATGTACATCAACACGCTACGGCGATGCAGTGCTCGCAGCGTCTACTCAATCCCATCCTTACGCCAGGGGAATCTCATGACTGCACCGCTTATCTATCTGATCCATGCCACACCTGTTTCCATTGCGCCGATCAGTGAAGCATTCGCGCGACTTTGGCCTGAGGCCAGACTGGCCAACCTGTTGGAGGACTCGTTGTCCCGCGATCTAGCGGATGCTGGCGAACTCACCCCGGCACTGAATGAACGCTTTTTTAAACTCGCTACCTACGCAGCAGAATCAGGCGCAGATGCCATTTTGTTCACTTGCTCGGCATTTGGCGACGCCATTGACCGGTGCAAGCATGCGCTCGATATACCGGTGCTCAAACCGAACGAAGCCATGATCGAAGAGGCGCTGCGAAGCACCGAAAAACTGGCTCTCTTAGCAACTTTTCAGCCGGCTATTACATCGATGGTCGAGGAATTTGAGCAACATGCACGCGAGCAAGGCCGGCAGATCGAATTGGCGACGTATGTCTGCGACAACGCTTTCGAGGAACTGCGCAGCGGCAATCAAGACGGCCATGATCAACTTATTGCAGAGCGGGCTCGCGACATAACGGGCAGTGAACTGCTGTGCTTCGCGCAATTTTCCATGACCAGCGCCGCTCGACAGGCCAGTCTGTCCAGCGGACTCAAGGTACTGACAACACCTGACAGTGCAGTCTTGAAACTTCGGCGTCTTTTGCAAGCTTGAGGCTGGCGCAAACATCACGAAAACAGGAGAAGCAACATGATCAAGTTGAATGCACACATCGGCTATCAGTTTACCGAACTGCCCTTTCTCGAGCGATTCTCGGCAGCATCCAACGCTGGATTTCGTGCAGTCGAGTTTCCATCTCCGTATGAGTACGAAGCAACGAAACTGGCCGCACTGCTGGATAAGCATCAACTGGAAATGGTGCAGTTCGCCGCACCATCTGGCGCCACAAAAGGCACTACAGGCATTTGCAGTTCGAAGCAGACCTTCCTGTCAGAAGTGAACGTCGCCGTTCAATACGCAAAAATCCTCGACTGCAAAATGGTGCATCTGATGTCGGGTGCATCCACTGAGGATCTAGCAGTGATCAGCGATTCTGGTACCTATCGACGCAACCTGAAGTACGGGGCGGAAGCACTCGTCGATCAAGGCATTGTCCCTGTGATCGAGATCATCAGTTCACAGGAGGTTCCAGGCTACCTGATGAGTGATTTCGGCCTTGCCCAACAAATGCTCGAAGCTATTCCCGAGCTAGGCCTGATCCTGGACACCTACCACACACAGGTTCTTGGGGAGGACTGCTTGCTAAAAGTTGATCAGTTACTACCGTGGACCAAACACATTCAGGTCGCTGACTTTCCCGGGAGAAATGAGCCTGGCACTGGGCGCATCGATTTTCAGGCGTTACTACATGTTCTAGAGAGCCGAGCCTACACGGGCTGGATTGGTTGCGAATATCGACCGCAAACCAGCACTTTCGACGGTATCGAGGGCCTGTTTAACCTGATGCGAGTGGTTAATCCGGAAATCAACCGTTCGTAAGAAAGCATTTATTTTTGCTCGAATTGTACTACGTTAGCTTGCAAAACAATTTCCAGTGAGGTCTATTAAGCGCCAGTGGCCCATGAAAGCCGCCCGTAATACTCCCCACAAGAAAACACAGCAGGAGTTAACGCATGAGCAAAAAGATCGCATTCGTGACCGCTGGCATGGGAACACTGGGCACCGCCGTTTGCCAACGCTTGGCGAAAGACGGGTTCACCGTGGTGGCGGGCTGTGGCCCGGATTCGCCACTTAAAGACGTATGGCTGGCCCAGCAAAAAGAGCTTGGTTTTTCCTTTATCGCCTCTGAAGGCAATGTCGCCGATTGGGACTCCTGCTGCCGCGCCTTCGATGAAATCAAGAAAAACGTCGGCCCCATCGATGTCTTGATCAACAATGCCGGCACTGCCAGGAATGTGATTTTTCACAATATGCAGCCCAGCGATTGGGTAGCGGTCATCGATACCAATCTCAATTCACTGTTCAACGTGACCAAGCAGGTCATCGATGGCATGGCTGAGCGAGGCTGGGGCCGAGTGATCAATATATCCTCAGTCAACGCCCAGTTAGGCCAAGTGGGTCAGGTCAATTATTCAACCGCCAAATCTGCGATCCGCGGATTTACCCGTGCCTTGGCGCGTGAAGTCGGCCCGCGCGGCGTCACCGTCAATACTGTATCGCCGGGCTACATCGCCACGGCGAAGCTCAAGTCCATCACCACCGCCGACAGCATGGACCGCATCATTGACGACATCCCTTCCCGTCGTCTGGGTACTCCTGAAGAGATTGCTTCGATGTGTGCCTGGCTTGCCTCGAACGACGCCGGATACGCCAATGGTGCTGACTTCTCTCTGAACGGCGGCCTGCACATGAGCTGACGCTCATGATGTATGGGTAGTTTTGCGAGTTACTCCAGATCTGATTCCTGCGGGAACCTTGATGCGTTTTGAACGCAGATCCCATAAAAACAATTGTACTTTACGTCAAGGTGATACAAATGCTTTCACTACTCGGCTACGGAATGATCGTGACCTTCATGGCGCTGATCATGACCAAGCGCTTGTCGCCCTTGGTTGCAATGACCACAGTCCCGATCATATTCGCGGTCTTGGCAGGTTTTGGCCCAGAGATGGGCGATATGATGATCGAAGGACTGCGCAAGGTAGCGCCGACCGCGATCATGGTGATGTTCGCGATCCTCTACTTTGGCGTGATGTTCGATACCGGTCTATTCGATCCGATCATTAAAAAATTCATTAAGTTGATCAATGGCGACCCTATGAAGGCCGTTGTTTTTGCAACGTTGCTCGCGGGAATGGTATCGCTGGACGGTGACGGCTCAACGACTTACATGATTACCATTACCGCGATGCTCCCATTGTTCAAGCGCTTGCGTCTTGACCCGTTGTGCCTGACCTGCGTAGTCATCCTGGCGGCGAGCGTGACCAACCTGCTGCCATGGGGCGGCCCGCTGGCACGCGCGGCGGCATCTTTGCAGGTTGATACCTCCGACCTTTTCCTGCCATTGATTCCCGTCATGGTGGTCGCCTTTTTGGGTGTCATGGCACTGGCTTATTTCATCGGCATTCGGGAGCGTCAGCGTCTGGGCACCCTGCGACTCTCGGTCGGTGCTGCCGCCACAGTTTTCGATGATGACAATGAAGAAGGCCTGCCCTCGATGTCCGAGGAAAATGCCGAGCTGCGTCGTCCAAAGCTGTTCTGGTTGAATGCCGGTCTGACTATTGCCTTGATGACTGGCTTGGTGATCGAAGTACTGCCGCTTTCCATTCTGTTCATGGTGGCATTCTCCATCGCATTGGTGATCAACTATCCGCACATGCATGATCAACGTCGCCGGATTTCCGCTCACGCCCCAACAGCCTTGAACCAGATCGCGATCTTTCTTGCCGCCGGCATCCTGGCAGGCATCCTGTCCGGAACTGGCATGGTGAACGCAATGTCCGCGAGCTTTTTGGCAATGCTGCCGGAGACTTGGGGGCCATACATGGCGCCGATCACTGCGCTGGCGAGCATTCCCGGCACATTCTTTATGTCCAATGACGCGTTCTACTACGGCGTGCTGCCGGTACTTGCAAAAGCTGCCGCGGTCTATGGCATCTCCCCGGCAGAAATCGGGCGCGCTTCGCTAGTCGGCCAACCTGTCCACTTGCTCAGCCCTCTCGTGGCTTCAACTTACCTGCTATGCGGCCTGGCAGGCGTGGAGTTCAGTGACCACCAGAAGTACACCATTAAATGGGCGTTCGCCCTGAGCTTCCTGCTCCTGGGTGTGTGCCTTCTCCTGGGCTTGTTCCCTCTAGCGGCAGGCATTTAATTCGACCAATGCCGCAGCGGGCTTGGAAAAAATCCCGGATACAGGAATGTGTTCGGGATTACTGCTGACAGTCCCAAAACCCGAACTCGAAACCTGATGGCAAAACTTTCACTCGATCGGCGCGACTTGCGCCTGTACCTCGCCAATTTTTAACGCTCGATCGGGCGTCCTTCGATTGATCCTCAACTGATGAATGATCAGCCGCTTTTGTGAACAGCAACTGTAGAGTGCTCGACGTTTCGCAGGCAACAATTGGATGGTTGCCCCTGGCTAAGAAAGCGCCTTGGGGACTGTCTATCGAAGCAGCCGGTTACCTTGTCTCTGCTCAATGTTCTTGCTTGATGAAAGCCTATTGACCACAAAAGGTATGGCGGATCCGGGTGAATTCTGTCGGATTGCACGCAGCCAACGAATTGTAGAAACCAACGCGGTTCACTTGGTAGTTGCCTTTCGAACGAAGCGAAGCTAGCGACTCTGCCATTTTGAGAGCCAGGTTATTAGGGTTGAGAATAGCGGCGTTGCGCTGGTGGCCCGCAGCGATCAACTTCTCGTAATTGGCCGCAACAATAGTACAGCCCAGAATAGCCGCCTCCGCTCGTTGAGCTACCATGGCAAGCTCCATTGCCTTGACCGCATCCAAAGCAAAGCCTTCTGGGTCGGTGGACATCTCGGGTACGTACCATCCGACACAAGAAACCTCACGGCACGCCTTGTCCTGACTGTAGACGCTCACCATATCGCGCATGTAGGGCACCGCGCGGTGATCATCCGTCACCAAAATATAGTTGTGCCCGTAATAAGGTGCCATGTGCATGCTCGCCTCCGTGGGGCCGACCACCGGAATATTCACGAGCTGCCGTGCGACCCGCACACCTGGGTCATAGCAGCACCCTATGATGACCGCGTCAAACCCGTCTTTTTCGGCTTGCATCACGGCTTCGAATACCTGCGTTTCGTTGAGATGTTTGTTGTACATGTCCTCCATGCCTTCAGGCGTCCCTTTCAAGCTTGAAACAACCAGCTCAGTATCGCTGTGTGCAAACGGCGTCAATGTCTCTGCAATCAAGGAGTCATAGAGGTCGGTGCCCCAAGGATTCAAGTACTTGATTCGAACTGTCATACGTTCACTCCTGCCAAGCGCCGGTTAACCTGATACGGTTGACCGGCGAACAATTCCGAGATTGGAAGATTAGGGTTGTAAAAGGTCAATTGATCGACCTGGGCCTACTTGAGGGTAGAGTCGACGCGCCACCGATGCGTCATCCCCAGCCAAGTCAAACTTGTTGACGACCGATGGACTGATACACACGGCCTTTGCTTTTCTTCAAGTAAAGGGCGTAAAGAATGCCCAGCAGCAGACTGCCGAAAATGACCGCGAGCAATATCATCGCCACCGTTGCATTGCCCGTGAGTAAATCAAGGTTCACAGAAGCCAGACAGGCCGTGATCATCAAGGCAACAAAGCTGACCAGTGGGGCGACAAAGGATTTGAGGCGGCTCACTTGCAGCTTCTTGCGTTGAAAGAAAACAATCACCGCGAGCGAAGTCAGAATCTGCAAGATCATGAGCGCGTAACCTCCCACCCCCACCAAAGCACCGTAACCCGAGTAAGGCTCCACGCCTTCGTAGGCCAACAGCGCCAGCGCAGTAGCGGCGATGAAAGTGACCATCAACGAAGCTTTGTGTGGAGAACCATGACGAGGATGAACCGAGCCGAATACGCGTGGCAACGTACCGTCAACGCTCAAGCAATACAGGTATCGCGAAAGGATGTTGTGCAGGGCGAGCATGCAGGCAAACACACTCGACCCCAACAGCAGGTTAACCGCATCAAGACCAATCGTACCGAGGTATTGGCCGATGGAATCGAGGGTGGCATTGGATGGATCGGCAGTCGCTTTGGCCAGGGCGGCGTCGACTCCATAGGAGGTAATAAAAAAATAAGCAGCCGAGGAGAAGGTCAACGTCATGATTACTACAGCAAGATAGGTGGCCCTGGGCACGGATTTATCGGGATCTTTGCATTCCTCCCTGAAAATTGCCGTGGCTTCAAACCCTGCGAAGCTGGACATCCCAAATAAAATAGCAAGACCGATGGAGCCGGAGGTGATGGCACTGGGTGTCAGCCAACTGGTTCTCAGATGCGCACCGCTTTGTGAAGACCCCACTGACAATTCCCAGGCCGCCACCAGAATGATTTCGCCCACCAATGCCAGCATGAGAATCCTGGCCGAAAACGTGATTCGCAAATACCCCAAGGCAGCGACCACAGCGGCCAGAAGGAACGACCACTGCCACCATTGAAGCAGGGAGCTGCCGAAGAATTGTTTGGTCAGCGAAACAAAGACGACACCCGCATAGAGGGTGATACCCAGCAGCATGAAGAAATAGGCAAGCAGTGCCATGAATGCACTGCCCAATCCCGCAGGACGCCCCAAACCGGCGCTGATATACGCATAGAAGGCCCCGGCGTTGGGTACATGGCGGGCCATCGTGGTGAAGCCTACAGAAAACAGTAACATCAGGGCCCCGGCGAGCAAAAAGGTCACCGGCACTCCTGCGCCATTTCCCAATGAGACGATTAATGGAATAAACCCGGTAACCACCGTCAGCGGTGCGTTGTACGCTAATACAGTAAAAACTATATCAAGCGTTCCTAGATTCCCAGAAAGCGTCTTTTTGTCGGATCCACTACTGGGATGGGCAGGTACCGATTTATTGTTAATTTCATCTTGCCTGACGACTGAGTTCATATTTCACCCTGCATCGAGTATGCGATTATTTTGGCAGCGGCGGAACTTCGACGCGGATGGCCATTCATTAAGAAATGACAATAACGACAGTCAACCGTATTTAACCGCTGCCCCTTGGCAGAGTGGCTCTCTAAAAGTTATTCATCTGTTTCCCACCCCAGCGTTTTTATTGTATTTAGTGCCTGCCGAGCCGAGTTGAAAACACACCCGCCTGGCGCAGGTATGATCGATTACTGTTGATGACATTCGCTGATTACGCTTTTACTTGCCGAGGCAAGTCAGATGCCCTGAACGTGACTGTCCGTCCCTGATCACTGATTGAATCGTGGGGGCCGCTTTTCCAAAAACGCCGAAACACCTTCAATGGCATCTGCACTGGCATTAAGAATAGAAAGTTGTTGATTCTCGATTTTCATGCCGTCACTGAGCGATAGATCGGAGGCGCGCACCGCCTCAATGATTGCACCGATAGCAGTGCGGCTAAACTGTGTAATCTGGGTCAGGAAATTCACCCCGTCGTCGTTCCCATTGTCGACTAATCGGGTGATCAACCCCATCGTCATGGCTTCTTGCGCCTCGACCATTCTCGCAGTCAACATCAAGTCCAATGCACGGGCTTGCCCCACCAGCTTGGGCAATCGCTGGGTGCCGCCGGCACCCGGCAACAATCCCAGTTTTATTTCCGGAAAAGAAAACCTGGCCTTATGCGTGGCCACTCGGAAGGTGCAAGCCAGTGCAAGTTCCAGTCCGCCCCCCATGGCCAATCCATCAATTACCGCCAACGTCGGAATGTTTAAGGAAGATATCGTCATTAAGGCGGACTGCCTGAAACGTGCCACCTCCAATGCCTGGGCAGGCGAATATTTGGATAATTCGCTTATATCAGCGCCCACGCTGAATGCACGGTCACCGGCCGCTGTGAACATCAGCCCCCTGATACTTGAATCATTGGCGACACGCCGGGACAGTTCGGCAAATTCGCCGAACGTGGCAACGTCCAGTGCATTGAGCTTGTCGGCTCGATCAAAATGGATGATTCCGATTGCGTCTAACGTTCTGAAAGAAACTGACATCTGGAGGCTCCGCTATGGGGTGTCACCGAGTCTTTCGACAGACCCGGTGGGGTTGAATCAGCCCGCTGAATTGGTCACGCCGTCGCCGGCAACCCCTCAGCCTGATCCCAAAGCTTGCGCAACTGCGCCTTATCGACTTTACCGGTCTTGCCCAATGGTAATTCCGGGCAAAAAGTAATCGCTGCTGGAACTTTGAACTTGGCCAGCTCCTTTTCAGCGTGGGTAATCACAGAGGCTTCACTAAGCTCTGAGCCGGCACGTCTAACCACGTAAGCCACAGGCACTTCCCCATAGGTCTTGTCGGGTACGCCGAGCACCGCCGCCGCCACCACCTCCGGGTGACGCAACAGCGTATTTTCCACCTCGACCGGGGAAATATTGGCGCCTCCCCTGATAATAATTTCCTTGAGGCGCCCGGTGATGAACACATAGCCGCGCTCATCGATATAGCCGAGGTCGCCTGTTTTGAACCAGCCGTTGGTGAAGGCCAGCTGGGTCAAGTCAGGATCCTTGTGATATCGAGTCAATGTTGAAGGCGCCTGAGCCAGAAGCTCCCCCTCCTCTCCCGGTGCGCAGGACTGTCCCTGAGGGCCAACCACCGAAATATTCGCACCGGGTGCGATCCTGCCGACGGCGCCGGACGGAAACGGCACCGCATCCGAGGCATACTTGCCAATCAAGGGATAGCACTCGGTCATGCCGTAATAATTCTGCAGCGGTTTCTGGAAACGCCGAGCAAAACGATTTAGCAGTTCATCGGGCATGGGCGCCCCAGAACAGATCAAGGCCCGAACACCGGAAAGGTCGTAGTCCTTGCCCTGCTGCTCCGAATATTCGAGCATCATGGAGAACATTGTCGGCACGCCGTTATAAATGGTGGCTTGGTGCTCGATGAATGCGTCCAGTACTTCTGCCGGATGAAAGCGCCGGTTGATCACAACTTTCATGCCTGCCAGCAAACCCACGGTCGTGGCGGTCGACAGCCCGAGCAGGAACCCCAGCGGCGCGGCGACTACTGTGGTGTCCTTATCAGACAGGCCCCACAGTTCGATCAATGACAGTGCAGCGTTCAACGTCGCGCGATGGCTGATCGCAACCGCTTTAGGATTACCCGTAGACCCCGATGTGTAGGCGATGACAACATCCGAATCAGCGTCCACATCCACGTCGCGAGGAAGGCTGGCAGGTTCAGACGATACCTCAGGGATACAAAGCGTCTCCAACTGCACACTCGGCACATCCAGATCCATGCTGGCTGCGGCCGCATCGTCCCGGAACAAGTACTTCGCCTCGCAGTGGTTCAACACATAAGTAACCTCAAGCGCTGTCAGATTGAAATTAAGGGGCACGAAAACTATCCCGAGCTTCGCTGCCGCATAAAAGAAAATCACAAACTCAGGCCGGTTCTGACTGAACGCAGCAATCGTCTGGCCACCGCGCAGCCCCAATCCGTGAAGGTATTCAGCGACACTGTCCACACGGCGCATCAGCTCGGCGTAGGTTATCGACTCGCCTTCATAGATCAACGCGATCGAATCTGGTCGAGCCATGGCTGATTGAGAGAGCGCACCGTAGAGTGTTGGGGCGGTAAAAGGCTGTTCAGACATGTTCTTACTTCCTGTTCCGGTGTCAGACGCTGGTAATTTAACGTGGCAGCAGGCAAGAAATGACAAGCATGAATCTGGTTAAGCAGACTCACGACATCAGTTGAAAAAGGTAACCACTTCTTCGAGCGGCGCACGCGGCGTTCTGAAACTATTGACCCGGTGGTCTCCATCCGGCCACCCGAACGCGATCCCATATACGACATGATCGTCGCCGGGCAATCCAAGTTGCTCGCGAATCACATCTGCTCGCTGGGCGATGGAGGCCTGCGGCACCGTGGCTACGCCAAGCGATTGAGCCGCCAAGAGAAATGAAGCCATATAAGCTCCGCAATCCAAGGCACCGCGGGTTCCCAGCGACTCATGGGACGTCACAATGGCGAGGTACGGAGCGCCAAAAAAACGAAAGTTTTCCATGGCCTGCTGATAGGAGGCTGCACGGTCGCCGCGCTCGATGCCGAGCGTGCTGTACAGCGACCACCCACAAACACGGCGACGCTCCTGGAATACCCCTGTGTATTGGGGAATTGGCGGTATGTCGGGGGCCATCGGCACCCCAGCCATCGAGCGCTCGTACATGGCGACACGCAGCCTTTCCAGACGCTCGCCGCTCACGATTGCAACTTTCCACGGCTGAATGTTGCAGTCGGAAGGAGAGCGTTGAGCGATAGCCAGTATCCTTTCGATGAGGGCACGGGGAATCTGTTTCTGGAGGAAAGCTCGGCAAGAATAACGATCCTTGACCAGTTGCTCGAAGTGGCTAGGTGAGAACTCGTTGCTCTCGGACACAAGCGAAACATTCATCACTACAACCCTCTGGCACCTGCGTGCACGACTCTAGAGGCAACCCCACTTGTCGAGGCGCGCGGCGGTACTGCCGATGATGCATGAAATCCGGAACGACATCCCATGCGCTTTTGCCGCAGCCAAATCATGGTCGCGCTGGCAGGCCGTCTTTCTCATGAAAAGTTTCACAGATCGTTCAGCATCAAGGAACAACTACAAACTTTCCTACATGACTACGCTTAACTAGCTCAGCTTGAGCGTCTGGCAATTCATGAAGACTGAAACTTTTCGCCAAGATAGGCTTAAGCCGTCCCTGTTCAATATACGTGAGGACACTGGCGAAAGTTTCTGGAGTTGGACAGGTAATACCATACATCTCCAGGTCTTTATAAATGAGGTCTCGTAAATCAAATGGCTGAATAGGTCCGGCGATCGCCCCTGCGGTTGCGTATCGACCACCACGGGTAAGCTTCTTCAAAATTTCGCCGAATAGCGGGCCGCCTACGACATCCACGAAGACATCGATACCCTTGCTTCCAACGATTGCTTCAATTTTTGCACCGACACTTCCATCATCCCGTGCGATGAAATGGCGCGCACCCAAATCCAGAAGCTGTTGCTCTTTGTCCTTGCCAGCAATGGCGATCACCACCGCACCACGAATGAGTGCAAGCTGAATAAGCGCAGTACCGACGCCACCTGCTGCGCCAGTAATGACTACCACCTCATCTTTGGCCAATCGCACACGCACGAGCATCTCTTCAGCGGTGTCGTAGGAGGTTGGGAAAGTCGCGAGTTCCGCATCACTCAACGTCGAATTTATCTGATAGGCATTCGGGCCAGGTACTGCAACATATTCTGCGAAACCACCGTCTCGGTCACCGCCCAAATATTCAACGAGTTGTGCACGCAAAGGGAGTGAAAAATCTCGTACTTGGGGATCAACGATGACGCGCTGTCCCACGCGCCCTGAATCCTCAGCAGAAGAAACTGCGACAATTGATCCGACAACAGCGGCGCCTTGTATGCGAGGAAACAGTACGGATTTCTGGTTCCAGGAATTGGCGGCATCCGGACGCTCATTAGAGGAGTGCTTGTCACTGCCTTTCAAGCCGACGTCTTCTGACAGCGAGGTGTTGACGTCGCGATCATACCAACCTGACCTGAGATTGATGTCAGTGTTGTTCATGCCACACGCGCCGACTTTGATCAGTACTTCGCCAGCCTTGAGCTCAGGCACCGGAATGTCCTCGCGATGCACCAGCTTCTCCACTCCGCCATAACCTGTCAGATGCACACCACGCATTGTTTTGGATTCGCTCGCTGTTCCGGCCTGCAAAGAAGTCATTCCACACACCTGTAATCTGTTCGAAAGAATGGCCTACCGCCCGTATGCACGGCTAGACCCAATATACCCTTCGGTCTATATTTATACCGCTGAGTCAGTATGGCGTGATGGAGCGCCTTGTCAATAGCCGGGAGCAGCAGAAATCTCCCAATGACTCCTCCCATTTTCCTCCCGATTGTTTCTCCCTCTTGATTTGCAATATCCAGGCAGGGATACTTACATACCTGACAGTCTTAATAATTGACCGTAAGGTACTCTGCTTTCGAACCCTGTGCACACGCCAAGGCGGCTGACATGGCGGATCGACAAGCTTCTCTTCACCGTGCATACGGCCACACTCCAGAGTGTCGTGCGCCCCACGTTTCAGAGGGAAGAAATGGACACAACCAAAAAGTTTTATATCAATGGTGAGTGGGTTGACCCTGCCGTGCCGCAGTTCAGGGACCTGGTTAATCCCGCTACGGAGGACAACTGCGGTCGAATTGCCATGGGATCTGCCGAGGACGTTGATAAGGCAGTGAACGCTGCGCAAGCTGCTTTGGCATCGTACTCCGCCCAGCCAATGTCCTACCGTCTCGACCTCTTGAAGCGGCTGAAAGAGAAGCTGCAGTCCAAAACTGATGAATTGGCAGAGGCGATAACTAAGACAATTGGCGCTCCCACCGGCTTCTCCCGAGATGTCCAGGTAGGTGGCGCGCTGGCGAATTTTGAAGCGATGCTCACCATTGCAGAGTCTTACCAGACCGTTTCCAAGGTCGGCACCACTGTTATCCGAAAGGAACCAATCGGTGTCGTGGGGCTGATCACGCCATGGAACTATCCCTTGAATCAGATCGTATTCAAGGTCGTGCCTGCGCTTGCCGCCGGTTGCACCGTCGTACTCAAACCCAGTGAAGTCACTCCTCTGGACGCTATCCTGTTCGCCGAAGCAGTAGCAGAAGTAGGATTTCCGGCTGGCGTATTCAACTTAGTGAATGGTGATGGGCTTAGCGTCGGAGAGGCGATCTCTCGGCATCCGAAGATCCGTATGGTCTCGTTTACAGGTTCCACTCGAGCGGGCGTGCAAATCGCTAAAGCTGCAGCCGATACCGTAAAACGGGTAACTCAAGAGCTCGGTGGGAAATCCGCCAATATCATTCTGGACGATGCGGATCTGGAGAGTGCCGTAACCGTTGGCGTTCAAGTCTGTTTTGCCAACAGTGGCCAAACATGCGATGCACCTACACTTATGATGGTGCCGGCGTCCCAGCTTGAAAAAGCGAAGATCATTGCCGGAGCCGCTGCTAACGCGCATCAGGTCGGCGATCCATTGGCTCACACCACCAATTTGGGCCCCGTGTCCAACGTCAACCAGTTCGAGAAAATCCAGAACCTCATTCAGTCGGGTATCGATCAAGGCGCCCAACTTGTTGCAGGTGGTACAGGTCGGCCTGATAGCCTGACTCGGGGCTTTTATGTCAAACCAACCGTATTCGCCGTAGAACATCAGGATTATGAAATTATCCGTGAGGAAATCTTCGGCCCTGTGCTGGTCATAATTCCCTACACGGATGTCGAGCATGCTATTAATATGGCGAATTCAGGCGTTTACGGCTTGGCAGGCTATGTCGTTTCCTCCAACTTGGACCGCGCCCGCGCGGTCGCTGAGAAACTCGACGCCGGCATGATATGCATCAACTACCCTGACTGGGACTCCTACGCACCTTTTGGTGGGTACAAACAGTCCGGGAACGGCCGAGAGTCTGGCGTTCTCGGATTCGAAGAATATCTGGAAACCAAATCGATCGTTGGCTACAACTGACAGCTTTGCTCCTTGGGGTTTTCGAACCCCAAGCATTTGCTCAGCGCGTAGCGAAAGGATTGTCCCCTACATGAGACTGATCGTCTTCTCGCCAGTGTTCGCCTACAGGCACTGGCACTATCCCCTTTTGAATGCCGCCAGGTGAAATAATGCCTGTCCTCCTGCCTGCAATTCGTGGCATCGCGGATCAGGTTGCCAAGAATTATACGTTTAAGTTAGCAAGATCTGGCACGCAGGCCTATGTTTTAGCTTCAAGTCATTCGAGCACCCCAAGCATGCAATGACACCAGCGCAGACGCAGCATGTGACGCAGCATGTACTGTCACATGCCGTTAAAATGAGTCGTGTTTTCGTTGATTGCCACTCAAGGCAGTATCAGTTATTACATAAGGCTTCCCTGCCGATAAGTAACTAATGGAACCAGGTGTTGCTCGGTGAATTAACGCTATAACTTTTTGTTGTAGAACGCTGAATTTTAACTGCTAACAGTGAGGCTTCTGAATCTCGGCTCATGACAGTCAGCACAAGCCTTGGCAGCCCTTTTACGCCTCACCCTCGCTGCAGACAGCAGTCACGATCTTGGAAAACGGCAACCCGCCCATCCGATTTTCCTCACCGAAAGCTTATCCCCCCCTAATTAATTGATTTTAAAGAATAAAAAAAACGAAATCAGTGATCAAAATTTCTTGATTTGACTGCACATTCCGGTAATCTGACTGACAGGTATGTTTAACGCACCTCTGAGTACATCGCCTTTCAAAGAATAAGAAACTTGTGGCTGAATTGGTTATGCACTGCCCTCGTTACAAATAAGATCAGAAATATGACCAGGGAAAAATCATGAATATTTCACGTAATCAAAGATACTCGAACGTCAGTCCAATTGGCTCCTGACCCATATCGCTTTGTAGAGCTATGGATAAATTTGACCTTAAAATCAACTTTAAAGGGAATACCAATGGAGCGCTTATCGAAAGCTGCGTTTACCGTGGATACACGTTCAGCCAGTGAAAACAATCGCGATGCGACCAAGACGAAGCTAAGCAAAAAGCTCGGTACGTTAGATATTGTTTTTACTGTTCTGGCCTACAATGCACCGTTGACAGTCATCACTGGCTATATGCCCCTAATGATGGTGGAAGGAAACGGGCTCGGCGTTCCGCTAGCTTTCCTTTCGGCCGCGTGTTTGATCATGCTTTTCGCATTCGGATTTACAGCGATGTCGAAACATGCACCAAACCCGGGGGCATTTTACTCCTATATTACGATAGGCCTGGGCCGCCACTTAGGCCTGGGGAGCGCCTTCGTAGCGATCATGGCCTACTTTTTCATGATGTTTAGTATTTACTGCTACGCGGGAGTTTCTTACACCGCACTGGCCAACAATGTGCTTGGCGTACCACTAATGCCATGGTGGGGATGGTCATTCCTGATCATGGCCCTTGTCGCAGTTCTCGGATACCTGAAGGTCACCCTGTCCGCGGCAGTGCTTTCCTTTGCTCTATTACTGGAAGTGCTACTGGTCATTGCATGGGACGGCACAGTGTTTGCCACTAACGGTGCCAGCACTTTCTCGACAGAATGGTTATCGACCAGCAACTTCACTTCGGGCTCGGTTGGAATTGCGGTACTGCTCGCTGTGGGCTCATTCGCAGGATTCGAAGCGACAGCTATTTTCCGGGAAGAAGCCAAGGACCCGGAAAAGACTATCCCTCGAGCAACATTCCTGGCAGTAGGCATTTTGGCCGCATTATTCATCGTGACTGCCATCGCTTACATCACCGCATATGGCGCTCCGTCCGTAATGTCCGCGACTCAAGCAGATCCTGCCAATGCCATCCTCAACAGTGTCAGACAGTACCTGGGTAATGCAGGCGCTAATGTGATGAATGTACTGCTGTGCTCTAGCATCTTTGCCTGTCTGCTGGCGATTCAGAATATTCTCTCGCGCTATGTGTACTCTCTGGCTTCAGACAGGGTGCTTTTCCGAAAACTCGCGAGTGTGCACCCCAAACATCAATCACCCCATTTTGCATCCCTGCTGGTAACGGCGATTTCTGTAACGGTCATGAGCATTTGCGTTATTTATAATGTAGACCCGTACAAAGGTTATGGTGGATTCGGAGGGGTTGGCGGTTATGCATTGATGTTACTGCAACTGCTTACCGCTGTGTCCATTATCGCTTACTTCGCGAAAGTCAAGCATACGTATAGCTTCTGGAGAGCTTACTTCGCGCCAGGCTTGGCGGCAGTTGGCCTACTTTGCACATCGTGGTTGGCAACAACAAATATGGAGCTTCTTACCGGCGATACCACGTTGGCCTATTCTCTGATGGGCATGGCGTTCGCTCTACTTGCAATAGGTGTCGTGTATGCACATTACCTGAAAAGTGCACGCCCTGATGCTTACCGCCGGATCGGACGCCAGGAGATGTGATGACCCTCGGCCAAAAATAAAGCGGGCAGGAATGCCTCGCCATAGTGACGGCAGGCGGCATGATACTTTGTGCCGCCATGCCATTTTTTAAAGTGGATATTTGATGCAGATTCTGATCGCTTCAACCGGTGCAACATTTGCCGCGGAGCCGGCATTTGATTTGGTTACCTCGGCGGTGCGCGCCGGGTGCTCCGTCGGGCACTCATGTCGACAAGGCATCTGCGGAACGTGCAAAGCCATCATCACCTCAGGTAGTTACAGCATTCAGGGCAGCACAGATATTCAATCCGTGGGGCTGGAGGATCCACCCCAAGAGGTGCTTCTCTGCCAAATATCGCCCCGTTCCGACATCGTGATGTTGCATGAACCACCCAGTGCCGATAAGCCCAGTTATTCAGTACAAATCAAATCCTTGGACCGGCTCGCGGATGATGTCCTCGGCATTCGGCTTCGCATTCTCACCCCCGACTCCTTCAGATTCAAATCCGGCCAATTCATCGGGATACGCTGGATAGCAAAAAGGCTCAAATACTTCTCGATTGCAAATGCTCCGCAAACATCGGCCGCCTATGAAATTGAGCTGCATATCAGGAAAAAGGAAGATGGCGAATTCACTAACTGGTTGTTCGATACAGCCAAGCGTGGTGATATTTTAGGACTTGAAGGGCCCTTTGGGGATTTCGAATGGATCAGCCCCTGTGAACGTCCCGCTATCCTTTTAGCTACTGGAACTGGATTCGCCCCCATCAAGTCGCTGATCGAAACCCATCGCCTCTGGGAACGGACCACCCCAGTATATTTTTACTGGGGTGGTCGCACACTGCCGGATATCTACATGTCCCAACTTGCCGCGCAATGGGGCAAGTTAGGCGCCTCATTTCACTACGCGGAAGTTCTTTCCAAGGCCTGCTCGGAAAACTGGCCAGGCCGACGGGGGCGCCTACCAAAAGCGGTCTTGGAAGATCATCCAGACCTGAGTGGCTTCGATGTATACGCCTGCGGTTCTCCTGAAATGATCGACAGTGCAAGATCCTCATTTATCGAGAAAGGCTCATTATCCGCAGAGCACTTCTTCGCGGATGCCTTCAATGTTGGCCCACCGCCCGGAAAGCTTCCCGCTGTTAGCTTCGAAATTGCATTCAGCGAGAGTTCAGTTCAAGGTCGCATTCAAAGTGAAACCGGGATAACCCTTCTGGAAGCCATTATCAACGCGGGTCTCAAGCTCGATCACTATTGTGGAGGTGGCGCAGTGTGTGCCACTTGTCGGGTGAACATAAGTAAATCAAAAGTTTCAGAACCAGAGGAGGATGAGGCCGATCTCTTGGATTGCCTTACTGACTTGCGATCCGGTGACAGACTGGCTTGCCAGGTGTTGGTCTCCGATCGTTTCGACAACGTTTGCATCCAACTGCCAGGACGGCCTTCGCGTGTTTCTCGTCTAAGGGAGCTTCACCATGACCTTTCCGAATAACGACACTGAAGTTGTCGGCCCACAATTCTCTCAAGACGGCATGCTCGAAGCACGTGACAAAACCATGTCAGCGCTTGATGAGATTGCCCGTCATATTTATCCAGGCATGACCGAACCTGAAGGCGAACGAACGGCTCGCAAGGTGCTGAAAAAGCTCGGGCTGTTACTTGGCTGGCACAAGGTCGTGGTGCGCTTCGGTTGCAACACAGTCTTGGAATATGGCGCGCCTTCGGTGCCTGGTGTAACTCTTCAGCAGAACGATATCATCACGCTGGACATTGGGCCGATTTGGCAAGATTGGGAAGGCGATGGTGGAAACACCTATGTCATCGGAGACGACCCAGAGATGCTTCGGGCAAAGCTTGCCGTAAAGGCGATATGGGACGATGTGCAGGAATACTGGAGGAATACCGGAGTTTCAGGTGACGCACTGTACGATTACGCCGCCCGGAAATCTGACGCTATGGGTTGGGTATTCAACCCGATAATGGCCGGGCATCGTGTGGCTGACTTTCCTCATCAATACCCTGGAAGCTTGAGCGGTCTGGGCACTGTGCCCTCCACTCATCGGTGGATTCTGGAAATTTTGATCCGTCACAAGACGCTTCCATTCGGAGCTTATTATGAAGATCTCCTGGTAACGTAGCGACTTCCGACAGCCAGCACCTGACGCCCGTAGCTGCACGACCTTCCCCTTCTCAGCCCTGAATCCGAGACTTCATGATAAACAACCACACTGACATATTGCCTCGCCGATAGGCTGATATGGCGGGAACGGAAAAAGGCTTGGGGTGTTAACCTCAAGCCTTTTGTCCAGCATGTATTTTCGAATAAAGCTGAACTATCAATCGAACGAAGTGACTCGGTTGAGATTGTCCAACGCCTCAAGATATTCGTTCAACATCCTTTCAATCTCGGATTTGACTGTAGTGTGCCCCTTCATATCACCCACGACCTGGCCTACCGAGTGAGTCCAATAATCGAGCTTGTGAGCACGCTCGGCCGCCTTGAACGGGTAGCCGCAAAGAATGGACTGCATTGGCCAGTCAAGCGGTTTTAATGCATCAGGCTTGGTCCAGGCGCGCACATATTCGGTATTCAGCATACGCCCCTGCTTGCCCGTCATTGCTTTGCTTAACCGTGCATCAGTCGACTCGGCTTGGAATAACTTTTCGCGCATCTCCAATGAGAGATCGCTTTCAGCAGTACCAAGCCACAAAGAACCCAGCCAAAAACCTTGGCAACCCGTTGCGAGGGCTGCAAGCATTTGTGAGCCTCGGCTAATCCCACCAGCTGCCAGTACTGGCAATCCACCAGCGGCTTCAACAACCTGAGGCCACAGAACCATGGAGGAGATATCGCCCACGCTGCCACCTGCTTCGGTGCCCTGGGCAATCATGATGTCTACACCGGCGTTTTTTTGCTTGATGGTGTGCTTGGCGCTACCGACAAGTGCACCAACTTGAGTACCTCGAGCATGCGCATCCTTCACCACCCATTCAGGGGTGACTCCCAACGCGCCGACAATCAAATTCACTGACTTGCTAAGTGAGATATCGAGCTGCTCACGGCTCTTCTTATTGGTCATGGCCATCTTGTGGGCATACTCGACCATATAGCTTTCGTAGTATTCCGGACTCAAGTCAGCTACGCCGGACTCAACCAGCATCTTGCGGACAAAGGCCAAGTGCTCTGAAGGAATCATCTTCAGGTATTCTTCCGGTGTTTTTTCAGGGCCGCCTCCGCTGCCCGCGCTGGTGTCAGGAAACACCAGGTCTACGCCGAAAGGTTTGCCACCGACTTCCCGGGTAATCCAATCGATCGACATTTCCAGCTCTTCAGGCGTCATCCAAGCGGCGCCCAGCACCCCTAAGCCCCCTGATTTGGTGACGGCAGCGACCACATCGCGACAATGCGAAAACGCGAAGATAGGAAGTTCGATCCCAAGCTGTTTTGCCAATTCTGTTCTCATGCTTCACCTGCCTATTGATGTTTCGACCTCTGCCAGACCAGCGAGGGCTTATCGCCAAGCCCATGAATTGAATCCATTGGGCATATTTTTAGACCCACGAGTATGAAAATATCATCACGGGTACCAATTTGCAAAGAAAGTTCACCGCTTCACGTTATGCTCGACGAAAATCTTGACAGCGCCTCGTAGAACCGATGCCTTTTTTTGCACAATCAGCTCGCACCCAATAACGGATAATGAACATTCCTAAAAACCAAAAGAAGTTAGCTACGGACAAGCCAAACAGAGCTAAATCGTCCACTGCTTTCCTTATTGATAAATTCAGTAAATGTGGCGCAGAAAGATATCTCACACTACGAAGTGCGCTGACTGTCGAGTCGGGGAATGTGAAACGGTAACGATGGGCATTGGATATTGATCGGTATGCGTTTCAAACAAAACTGGACGTCAGAAGTGTGCAATGATGCCTACCGAAATGAAATGCTTTCAAACACCAACAGACTGTCAACTCAATGCGCTAGCGCCCCCATACGCACCAAACCTGTTCACTCCGGTCAAACCCAAGGGAAGTATTCAGGATAAATGCTATTGCCTGTAACAGGGTCAACAGGGGCGTTCACTTGAGATTTTTTAGCACGACCCATGGTCTTGGATTCCGCGCCCGTATGATTGACAATCCGTTTCTTGAGAGGCCAAAACATGGACAGCAAATCAACACTTCTTTTGCGCATTTTATGACTCCAAAAAAAGGCAACCTATCAAACCATCCGACGGTGATAGGCGCCTGAAGACAACCTGAAAGACTACGTTTAGTTACTAACCAAACAAAGTCCCACTGCTTTTGCTCATCAGAAAACGCATCTCGGATGGGAGGCTTTCGGCTATTTCTACGTGTTGTAGTTACCGGGTAGCCAATGACGCAATTCCTGCCAATTGGCGGGTAGATTTTTAAAGCGATCCAAACCCAAACCATCAATTGGAATTGAAGAGCGCCCTTCAAGCACCAGGTCGGCCGCCGCTCGACCCACAGCCGCCGCCATCCCGAACCCGTGCCCGGAAGTTACGACTAATACCAATCCTTCGGGCGACGTCAGTCGCTCCAGAATGGTCATTTGATCGGGCGTGACATCTACGACTCCGGCCCAGCTACGCAGCACTGCAGTGTTATTCAACGAAGGAAACAATTCGCTGACGCGCTTTACCATGTTACGCAAAAGAGGCGTGTTTGGTTTTGCAGGCTCTTTATCAATATCGACCCCTACCCACTCGTAGGGCCCGCCATTGAAGTGGATGTTGCCTCGCTTGGTCTGCCGAACAGACATTCCATGACCGACCAGAGCGATATCGAATAATGGAGGTAATGGCGCAGTCACTGCGGCTTCCAATCTGACCGCTGCGACGGGCACATTGACGCCCAACATTTTACCGATGAGGGCTGATTGGGGGCCCGCGCTGCTCACCACATGATCAGCGTAGATGATGCCATCTTGAGTCCGAACGCCCTTGACCTTACCGCCTTCGACGACAATTCCAAGTGCAGGCGTCTGTTCAAGAACAACACCTCCCCTGTCCATGAAGGCCCATCCGAATGCTTGAGAGGTGCGCTGTGGATTAGCATGACCAGAATGCTTCGTGTATAGCCCTCCTATTACTGAGGGTGACAGCGAAGGAATCAGCTGCCGACATTGAGCATTGTCCAAGATTTCGAAAGATAGATTGGTTTTTCGAAAGCTTTCGCCAAGCTCCAGTGTTTCTTTCCAATCCTGCTCAGTGATCGAGGCCCAGATACGTCCTTTAGGGGTCCATTCAGTGGGATAACCCAGCTCCTCATCCAGCGTCGCCCACATCTTCTCTGCGGCCATCGCAAGTGGATTCTCCTCAGGCTGGTCTGCTCTGAGTGACAGATAACCTGTGGCCCGGGAGGAGGCCTCATTGGCCATCCGCCCTTTCTCAACGATGATGACTTTCATGCCCGCTTTAGCAAGCCAATAACCAGTCGACAAGCCTGAGATCCCGGCACCGATAATTACTACATCTGCATTTTGCATCCGGATTACCTCAACGTTCAGGCTCGCGATGGGGAGCGATATCTTCCACAGGGTTAAGCCAATAAGGCCAACGATCACCCATAGACGCAGGCTCATCGTGTGCAGTCATAACCGCTATTGAAAGCAGTCGCACAGGAATTCGATAACTACCCGGAAGGACCGCCGACAGCGGCAGGTTAGAGAATCCTGCCAGCAACATGCTCGAATGCTCACGACAACGCCGTCCCTGACAGTGCCCCATCCCCACGCGCGTCATACGCTTATGCATGTCCTGGTTTGCCGACCCTTTGACGATCAACTTCGCGAGCGCGTCATCGGGGCTTCCGTTCTCTACGTGGAGATATCGAGGAGCATTGACCGAAAGCAATTGTCGACGCGTTACCTCCTCGCATTGACAGGCGATCACATCGAGACCAGCCGCTGCCACAAGACTATCCAGCCAAAGGTTCGGCGGATAACTCGAAGTCGACGACGTGGTCACCCCAGGGTTTTGAACTTGAAAATCAGGTGCGATTTTCTCGAAGGCTAAGATTGACGCGACCGCACGGTAGGCCTGCGAAATGGCAACTTCAGGGTGAATCAATGCACATTCATCAATGCCCGATGCATCGCCGATTACATACACGCCGTCAACCGACGTGGCTTGCTCTTGCGTCAACTGGGGCACCCAACCACCCAGGGAGGCATCAAATCGGGTTGAACAACGCGCAACCGCGGCCAACTCAATATTAGGCACCGCACCGTAAGCCATGCAGATAGTATCGCAGGACAGATCGATGGTTTCTTTATTCACGCCGAGTCCTACGAGACGAATACCGGAAACCTGGTTTTTGCCGGTGGCCTCCACGACTGTCGTGTCGAGGAAAAACGGTACCGAGTGTTGCTTCAGAGCAGAGGCAAGCGCCGAGTCACCCTGGATAGTCGCTGCAGGTTCAACGATCCCGACAATGTTGACGCCCGCTTCAATTGCTTGGAGTGCAAATTGAAGGGCAATATTGCCCGATCCCAGGACGACCAGCTCGTTGCCACCCAATGCCTGGTATTTTCCGAGCAACGTCGTTGCAGCTTTAACACCCAGTACGCCAGGCAGTTCCCAGTTGGGGAACGACAACACAAGATCGCGAGCTCCGGTGGCAAGCACAAGGTAATCGAAGCCCAACATCCATGATTTGTCAGCGTCGGCGAGGCCGACTTGCTTACCGGACAGATTTTGCGTGTTCTCACCGGGTACAAAAACACCCCATACACAAGTGTTCGTAATGACTTCTACACCCGCCTCGAGGCAATCCATCAGCAGATCGTTGGAACCGAGTACACGATCAGCAATCGTCGCTTCGTCGGAAAGCACCGATGCCAATCGAGCACCGTAAAAATAGGGAGCATCCAGACTCATTGAGGTCGTATTCTGCGGATGCTCGTCTACAAGCGTGACGCGCAGACCATTTCTAGCGGCAGCCAACGCCGCGGTACATCCCGCGACACCGGCGCCCACCACAACCACTTGTTCTTGATGAATGGTCATATTGGAATCACTTGGCTTTGAGTTCGTTAACACGGGCGACAAATGCTGGAAGCACCTGTTTCAGATCACCGACTACCCCGTACTTGGCGATAGAGAAAATGCTCGCCTCTGCATCCTCGTTAATGGCCACGATATTCTTGACCCTGCCGAGTCCCGCCAAGTGGTGGATAGCTCCAGAAATCCCGGCCGCGACATATAGATCAGCGCTGACTTTCAATCCGCTGAAACCAACCTGACGCGTGGAGGGCACCCAGCCCATATCAACAGCCGCACGGCTTGCGCCTACCGCAGCTCCCAAGCTGGTGGCGGCATCCTCAATGTAATGCCAATTATCCGCACTGCCTACTCCAATCCCGCCCGCGATCACGACTCGAGCGCTCTTCAGAGCAGGCCCCGTCCCCGAGTCCTCGGTAACGACTTCGAGCACCTCGATACGACGAGGTACCGGATTGAACGGCACAGACTCGACCAACACCGCAGCGCCGGTATCAGCTGCTGGAAGGCTGCCGGGACTCAACGTAATCATGCTTAATTTGCGATTGAGCTGATAGCGAGCTACGAATGCTCCGCCGCAGTTGATTTTCACTGCCACGAGATGACCGTTTTCACGTTCGATACCCGTGCAGCCCGTGACTAGCGCAGCGTCCAGTTTTGCTGCCAGTCGCGGAACCCATTCGCTGGTATCTGCTGTTTGCGCAAATATCACAAGTTCAGGTTGCACACTTTCGATAATGGAAACAGCAGCGGCAACAAACGAATCACCATTGTAGTCAGCCAGGTCTGGATGATCTGTGACATAAAGAGTGGTTGTCCCCTTGGGACTGAACGCTTCGATCACGTTACCAAGCTGGTTACCTAATACTGCGCCATTCACTACCCCGCCGGCTTGGACGAGCAAATTCGCAAGTGATGAAAGTTCAAAAGTAGTGGATTGCAATTGCCCACTTTGCACATCGCCGAACACCAGGATATTTGCCATCAGATTAGCCCCTTTTGAACCATCAACTCAGCCAGTGCACGGCCATCACTTTCTGCAGAACCAGTCGATATCAGATGGGTCTGTACCTCAGCCTGAGGTTTGACGGAAAGACCCAGCAGCGTTGTGCTCGGAAGGTAATTCACCACCCCCAGCTCTTCAGCTGTCCAGGTAGGAATCGTTGCCTTTTTAGACATCATCACGCCCTTGAGTGCGGGCGAACGAGGCTTGTTGATCTCATTCGAGACGCCCAGTAATGCGGGCAAAAGAACCTTCAGCCGCTGTAGTGAATCTTCGCCAAAGCGATCTACAAGCGCTGCACCAGAGCCGTCGATTGCCACAGCTTTGATAGAATTTACAGCAGGCAAATTGAGCCGTTCTGCGAGCATGAGATGAGTCTGCCCAGCATCTGTGTCCGATGACGCTTTACCACACAGAATCAGATCGACCGGGTCCAATCGCCCAATGGCAGCGGCCAACAATTCTGAAATCAGAGCACCATCGCACTCAAGGGCTGACGGGCCCTGAATCAGAACCGCTTTGTCAGCACCAATAGCCAACGCGCGGCGTAGCTGATTGATGGCCTGATCGTCCCCTACGCTCAGCACGGTTACCGTCGCGCCTAACTTTTCTTTGAGACGAATGGCCTCCTCCACGGCGTTAGCGTCATACCCATTAAGAACTGGACTACCCGAACGCACTTCGACAGATTTACCATCGACTCCAACCTGGAGTAAGGCTGGAGGTGTGTTAGGGTCGTATACCTGCTTCACAGTTACCACGATATGCATGTGACGCTCCTCTATCGCCGGTTTTCTTGTAACGCGGCTGACTACTATTGATCACCGACAAGGGGCCAGATCACTGTACGTTTAGCCACCTTAAATCAGCACGCCCCTCTGTGGTTGAGTTAATCAATGACGACTCCACACACGTCGGGCCCAACGCATTTAGCAAACAAAAGACCAGTGACCTATTGGTACACAAAAAAGACCGACCGGTCTATCTTTTTTTCAGTCATTGTTAAAATTGTGTAGCGCTGTCCATAAGTCGTTGAAACTTAGCGTTAAGTCTGGGATGGACGTGATGCATGACGTCACCTCATGACTCCTGAAGAGGAAACATGACTCGAACCTGCGCGCGGAGTGATTCCATGAAGAATGAGAGATCGACGTTTCCACAGATTGAAATTTCATACGCGGGTAGAACCCACATGGAGTGACATCAATTCAGAGTCGCGTATTCCAGATGCCGATCTCCCGGTCCTTCACAGCGGACTATTTAAATAAGCCAGAGTACACATCAGCACGTCGGTCGCGAAGTTGCCTTACTTCCGCTCGTTCGCGGGACAGGCGCAAGGTAGAAAGATCCAGGTCGACCTGAAGTAATCCTTCACTTTCGTTTTCTTTTACCGCGTAAGTACCGTCTTTGATCTTGAATTTGTTATCGATCGGGCACGCAACAAATGCACGTCCTGAACATTTAGCGGGATAGTCATACGGGATACCCAAATTCCCCACCAGGGTTGAGATACAAACAAACATCTGGTTTTCCAACGCGCGCGCATGTCCGCTGTGCCATTCACGCCAGGTACCCAACTCATCCGTCAAGGTGGGAACAAACAGTACTTCCACCCCTTGACTGGCGTAATGACGTGTCAATTCTGGATATTGCAAGTCATAGCAAATGACCATGCCGCAGCGTACGCCATCGATCTCGAAGATATTAAGCTCCGAGCCGCCCTCAGTTTGAATCGCGCGCTCGCCCCTTGTCATATGGACTTTATGTTGACGCACGTGCGTTCCATCAGGATTAAACACAAAGCCGCTGTTATAGCCTTTGCCCTCTTCCTCATGCCAAAAACTGCCGCCAATGATATAAAGCTCGTATTTTTTAGCGAGCGAACTCATCAGCATTACATGACGGGGTAACAGTGGAGTCAACACACGCCGATAAAATTCCGCCACCTTAGTGTTATCGACGTGTTCTGCCTCGCTGTCTGTCCAGAGCAGCCCCATAGGCAAAAACTCTGGAAACAGCACAGCTCGACTATCAGCCGCTTTAGCGTTAGCGACAAATGACTCCACATGCTCAGCGTATTCGTCGAAATTGCTATAATGGCGTATTTCAAACACAGCAATGGAAACTTTCAAATTATCGACCACGAGCTACTCCAGATCACAATTCTGAACGTGTATTAAGCCGCTCTACTGCAGCAAATGACAGCGCACTGATTAACGTATGAACGCAAACGCGCGACACCTTAAATTAGCGACGGTTAACTCGAGGATTGATATCGCGCGACCTGGATCTACACCGCTCGGCTGTGCATCATTACTTTCCACTCACCCTCTTGCACGACCTCGCCTCGTTGGTTAACAAGTGATACGTAAAAATTCACGATGCCAACAGCAGGTTTTTTAGTAGGACGTAAAGAGGCGACCTTTTGGTTAACATGAATGGTGTCACCAATTAAGATCGGCCCGCGCAAATCCCAAGTCATGCCGAGAAACGCGATGGCTGTGCCTTCTTTAATCCCCAGACGGCTTTCAAGACCGGTAGCAATCGCAAACCCAGCCGGGCCATGCAAAATTCGCCCACCAAAAGGTGTGGTTTTAGCGAACTCTTCATCCGTGTGAACAGGGTTGTGATCACCGGTAAGCGCTGCAAACATTACAATGTCTGTCTCAGTGATGGTGCGACGTGGCGAGTTCCATTCTTGACCTACATAAAACTGCTCATAATAAAGTGCGTTTTGACCAATACCAGTCAATTGAGGTTGGTTTTTGACTTCTTCGATGCTGCTCATAGGCTAACTCCATTATTTTGATGGTTTGCGCGAAGGGTTGTGGCAACGTGGCCCATCGTACTGAATACAACATTCTCATGCGTTTGCATGTATTTAATCAGCTGCTCTAACATCTTGATTCGAGGCCCACGGCCGATGATTTCCGGATGACACGTCAGTGTAAAAACGCCGGACTCCGAATGGGCACAATCGAACTCCGCACTCCACGCTTTGTAAACATCCTCAGGCAACCGAAGCCCTTGATAAAGCGGACGAGGCGTGAACTGGAAATACGGGTAGTCGTCTAATTCCCAGGCAACTGGAAACTCGAGAATCGTACTGTCACAGCCCGGCGTGAAGCGCTCCTCTGTTACGATATCTCCGATGCGTGCGTAGTAAGTCTTGTAGTCATAAGCCATCAAACTGCTGTCGTAAATCAAGCCATGCTCTTCCAGCACCTTGATAGTGTCTTGACTAAGATCCCACGCGGGCGAACGGTAACCGACCGGACGAACGCCAGTTACCTCGGTTAGTACTTCTATGCTAGCCGCTAACGATTGACGCTCTTCCTCAAGTGCAAGTCCGACTGGCGATTCATGCACCAGTCCGTGACAAGCAACCTCATGACCCTGCTCAACAATCAGCCGAGTCAGCTCGGGAAAGCTCCGCGCGGTGTGTGCTGGCACAAAAAACGTCGCGTCCACTTCACAACGCTGCAACACCTCAAGCACACGAGGCAGACCGACATTGGCTGCAAATTCTCCACGGGAAAAAGGGGTCGGCGACGTCTGCTTGAACGTACTCAACCAAATGGACAGCGCATCGAAGTCAAACGTCAGACATACCGTGGTCATAAATCCTACCTATTAACGTGACATCACCCAGTCTTGACTCAGCGATCTTTGATTGAGGTGATTTAGCTACCCACAGCACCGATTAGAACGACCGGACTGTCACTCATACCTGCCGTATGGATTTTTAGACTGCCGGGTCAGTATGATTGAATAATTTATCGTGTCAATACGGTCCCGAGCAAAATAATGTCGCGTCCATCAGGAGTGCTTTAAGCCCCACAGGCAAGCGTCTGCAGGCCAAAATAGCTTGCAGCGCCTGGATAGCTGGCATAGGATTTATACTCGGCGGTTGTTTTTAGGTACCCGCTGATCTTTTATTCTGGCTGGACTGCAGTCATCCGAGGAGAATCCAATGATCGAAGCCGTAAATGTGGGCGAAAGCTGGCCGGGAGTTTCATTAGCGACCATTGCCACCGGTTCCAAAACACTATTTCTCACTGGGCACTGCCCCACTGATGCAGCAGGTAATGTCGTCGAAGGCGATTTTGAGCATCAGGTGAGAGTGACTTTCGAGAACATCCAGCTGACCCTCAAAGCCGCCGGAGTAGGGTTTGAGTCCGTGGCCAAATTCAATGTGTTCCTGACAGAGGTGAACCCGGAAATTCTGGGAACCTTCAAAAAGGTTCGTAATAGCTTCGTAAACCTGGAAACACCTCCAGCATTCAGCGTCATTGGCGTTGGCGAGCTGTGGGATCCCGCCATCAAGATCGAAATCGATGGCATTGCCATCCTTGATAACAAATAGTTCCTACCTGCAGATTTCTTGCAAATAAACCTCCGCGGTCGCCGAGTTAGCGTGCAGCGGGGGTTTTAGCTTTTTGACTGCATCAACATGCATTAAGCGCGTCAGGGAATTAATTTTTGACTTTCAGGTACAAAAAAAAGACAATCAGTCATGTTGGGGACCCTGCGTGTTGCTGAAACAAAGCTTCAAGGGCTCTAAATAGACCTTTAAACAGGTGTCAGGATGCAATCTACATTCAAGGGCGTTGTTTACCCGGCTCAGACCGATGCGATGGGTCATATGACGGTCCAGTTTTATATAGCCGCCTTCGACCAGGCTTTTTGGCACCTCGTTGCCTCTCTGGGCTATAACCCCGGATGGCGTGAGGAGCGTCAAGAGGGGTGGGCTGACGTTCGTCACGAAATCGATTACCGTGCGGAATTGAAAGTGGGTGACTTGTTCACCGTGGAAAGCACGGTCAATCGGGTCGGGAGTTCGTCGTTAACGACGCATCATGTTCTTCGCAATTTCAATAATGAAATGTGCGCAGAAATCACGATGTTCAGCGTTTACTACGATCTTCTTAACAGAGTATCCAAACCGATCCCTGGCACCATAAAAAGCGCGGCAAGCGCATTAGTTTCAGCACCTACCCCCTTATGACTGCTCATTGGTGAATTTTATGAATATCGATTTACGCGACCAACTCAAGCAACGCAAGCAAGCGTATGTACAGGATGAAATCCTGGCCGCTGCCGCGCGATTGTTTGGGGAGAGAGGATTTCGTGCTATCACGATCAATGATATCGCTGCCAGCCTCGGTTACACAAAGTCGGTTGTTTACTACTATTTCACCAACAAGAATGAAATTCTTTGGCAGATCTTTCTTCGGATGTGTGATCGATACAACGCTACTGTGAATGAAGTCTTGCTGCAACAAGACCTGTCGCCCCAGGAAAAACTCAAGCAGATTCTCTACCGTCACTGCCTGAATGTGATGACTCAGAAAGACTGGACGGCCATTTTCTTCCGCGAAGAAAGTGAATTATTGCCTGAGCAGTACGATCACATGCGCAAGCATAAGCGCGAGTACGACTCCCTGATAGAAAGCGTCTTTGAAGAGGGTGTTGAAGCCGGGGTATTTAAATCGATACCTTCACATATTGCAGTGGGCGGATTTCTCGGAATGTGCAACTGGCTGCACACGTGGTATAGCGATAAAGGGCCACTGACCGCAGAAGAAATCGCAACTTATTATTCAGAAATGTTAGCCGACGGTTATTTGAAGTAAGTTTTAGGCAGACCCAGGCGGGCAACGTCGAGTTCCCCGCCTACTTATTTACCATTTTCAATACTATCCCACACGCCAATTTAGACAACGCTTCCCAGTGTTCCTGCCGATCACCCGAAATGCTAGCGACAAAGCCATTGAGCACTGACTCAATGGCTATCACGGCAAGCAGTTCCTCCTTAGAGCAAAACTCGCCGAGTGCAGCCCCATCGTCAATTATACGATCGAGCAAATCTGACATAGCATTTTTTGAACTCTGAATTCGCTCACCATAAACTCCAGCCAGGTACATTCTTTCACGACTGGCAAGCAAATGCAGATCATGATTCAAAACACCATAGCAAATATACGTGTATACGTACTGTTCTAATTTGTCTCGCGGCAACGTTGATGGTTCGACGGATTTTTTCAGGTGGCCGATGAGCGCGACGTCATACTCAAAGATAAGGCTAAAGAGTAGGCCTTCCTTACCATCGATGTGATTATATAATGATCCAGGCTGTATCCCAATGGCCTGAGCAATCTGGCGAAGACCCACCTCTTCATACCCGTGCTTCACAAATAAATCCAGAGCAGTCGAACGAATTTTAGAGTAAGTTGTTTGGTCCTGTCGGATTGCGACGAACACATCAACGTCTGAAAAAGACACCATAGCCTCGACCCATTTTACATTAACTATTTATTCGTGATTTTTGCTTTAAGTGTTTGTTACACCAAGGCCACTGAACGAACCTTCAACACAACACCTGCATCGACGGTGCAGTCTCGCTGAAAGCTCGCACAATTAATAACGCTACAATTTTGCAGAAGGATCCAGTTCACGCACTATTGATAATGCCCTGTATAAAATTTTACAGGGCATTAATTCCCTTGCGAGGTTGCGTCATCTTCGAAACCACGACCTTCGCCTCAGAATCCAACTTGATACGTGCAGCTATTATTTCGCTGTCCAGCCACCATCAACTACAAAATTTTGGCCCACGCAATAGTCTGCTTTGTCCGACAGCAAGAAAAGAATCATATCAGCAATATCAGCCGACTTGCCTTTGCGTTGCATAGGCACGGTACGTTGTAACCACTCAGGATCCACCCCGACGCCCCGCATCTTAGGTGCATGCTCGCCCAAAATCCGTGTCGAGTTCGCTCGCATTTCCGTTTGGATAGAACCAGGACATACGGTATTGATACGAATGCCGTCTTTGGCGTAATCACAGGCCATTTGTTTGGACAAGCCAATAACAGCGTGTTTCGACGCGGTGTACGATGCACCATCGGCGCCGCCGACCAAACCACCTACAGATGCAACGTTAACAATATTACCCTTGCCGACGGTCAGGAAGTGCCGGATTGCAGCGCGGCACGCATAGAAAGTACCGCGAAGGTTAATATCGATAATTGCTTCCCACAACTCGTCGCTGGTCTCAACCGCACTGGCGAACCCATCGAAAATGGCTGCGTTGCAGATCAAACCATCTAACTTCCCGTATTTGCGAATTGTCCCGGCGATCAGTTCTTCCACCTGCGCCAGGTTGCGAACGTCAGTCTGGACAAAATCCACGTTACCAACGCCTTTTGCGTTGATCGAATTGGCAGCCTCGGTACCTTTGTCTTCTAGAATGCCGCCTAAAACCACGTTCACGCCGGCGGAAGCAAGGTGTTCAACCGTCGCTAGACCGATACCCGTTTCACCGCCCGTGATGATAATGACCTGACCATTCAAATTGAACATCTGTATCTCCTAATAATTTAGCGTTAGATTAGCTAGCCAAAATCAGAACAACCAACATGACACGGGGTTCTCCTTTGTACTGCCCGGGCACCCCCTCTGTTTGGCAGCCTTGGGGAAGCTCGGTAAGCGCAAGCTGGAGCAAGGGCATGACGCGTGACGTTAGTTCGCATGTGAAAGCTGGTGAGCTCACCATGCCCCTCTGGAAAATATCACGCTGCCGACAAAATCATTCATCGTCTAAACCGCCTTTTACAGGCTTTGTACCCAGGGGTATTAATACGTACCCGCAAGTCAGTATGGCAAAAAGGGCAGTTTTGTCAATGACTGTTTACCCCTATAAACGACGATGTTTTTTGGACGGAAATTGGATAACGCCCTTGATAGACGACAGTGCGATCGTTATGCAGTGACCGACCTTTTCAATCGAGCCAGCAAACAGTTGGATTTGCCCACTCACTGCGAAGATGACCGTTTGTCTGGATAATTCTATAGTCATGCTCTGCAGGTCACTGATCAGCCATTCGAGCCACAGAGAATTTTTATAGCCATATCACCTGCGACGCGCTGCATCGAACCTGATTGCGCATCAGACCGCCTATCCACCAGCATCCCTGAAAGCATGGCTATCACTGCTTCACACGCGAGGTCGCGATAAGTTTGTTTCACTCCGTGCTCACAACATTCACGCGCCGCTATACCCTTTAATAAATTTAAACGGAAGTTTCGAAGGCTGTATATTTTGTCGCGAAAACTCCCGACTAAAGAATGACCTTCCCTGATAGCCAATGTGTGGAGATCACGATTCAGCAAACTGAATTCAGTGTACTCAGACACAAAAGCCATCAGTTTTTTCCTCTGTGAGCGTTCCCGAGCTATTGCTTGTTTGACGCCGCGTGAAAGCTCTTGTTCGAAGTCGTGAATAAGTTCGAAGAGAAGGTACTCCTTCCCTTCGATTCGATTGTACAAATATCCAGGCTTCAAACCGACACCCTGAGCAATTTGCCTTAAACCCACTGCTTGATATCCGTGTGCAACAAAAAGATTGAGCGCCGTTAAACGCACGTTAGCGCTGATATCTCCGCTCAGGCTATCGTATTTACTGGCCAACCTACCGTGGGAATGTAAAACCACAACGATACAACCTGCAAAAAATTTATGGGTTTGATGATTGAGTCAGCCCGGACTGAAGGAAATCAGCTGAGAAGTCCTTTACTTCAACGCTATAACTGACTTCCTCATCGGGAATGGTACGGATTCTGACTTTGGACTCCATTTCCTCAGAGATATGGGCAATTACGCCCGGTAGCGTTGAAATGACCGCTAATCCAGTCATCTCTGCAGGAGTGAAATCCATTTGCGCTAAAATCGCGCCCATCATCCCTACTTCATTAATGACCATCTCAGGTTTGTTGGCTTGACCAATAAAGGCACGGTGAACAGCTTCGTACCATTCACACATGTCGCCCCATACACCCGTTTCGATCGCCAACGTCTTGAGTTGCTCAGCTCGTGGATCGATGTATCGAAAAGCTGGGTGGCCTAACCCCGGCACGCGCTCGCGTTTAGATCTCATTTGGGCTACCAACGATTCGGCAGCCTGGTCAAAGGTCTCAGCGCTTTGCGCGGTAGCGAACGTCGCTTTCAGGAAACTACCTGTTTGATCGGGGGCAAGAGAATATTCTCCCGCCGTCAGCACCGATGTCGCCAAACCGGCCACCATTGAAGGGTTGCTGGACACACAAAATCTCGCTGCCACAGTTCCAGGCTTCTTCAAAGCGTAATCAAGCACCGAGCACAACACACCGTTTACCATCCGCGCCTCCCCTGCTGTAGGAAGACGGCCCCTGATCAATAGAAAGGTTGCGGAGGCAAAATCCAGCTTGCCAATGATGTCTCCCAGGTCATAACCGCGAATGTAGACCGCATTATCTTTGACATGGCTGACAGCGCTGCTCCAGTAACGCTTGCTTGTATCGTTCATCCTGTCCTGCTCCAAAATGGCTAACCCCCCCGATTTCCTGGGGAATGGCAAAACTGTACGTCAGGTCTTTTTTTTTGTCTAGCAAGACAGCTACGATAAAAACAGGTCGGTAATCTGGTTCGAACGGCTGGTTGCCTTTACCCCGAAAGCTGATAGTATCCGATAAGGTATTTTTACATACCCGATGGTCAGTCTCGCAAAAGGCGGCAGCTCGACTGTCAAAGGTGATCGTGCGAAACCAACAAACGCACATCAGCCGAGTGCCTGAGACGAGGTCAGTCAGCTCTGGCATAGAAATAGCCTGCTCTACCTTCAAAAATTGATACCACCCAACCTCATAGGATTGTTCCGGTATGCAGGACACACTATTCACTTCGACGACCCTCTACAGCGCACTGGCGGAAATAGCCCTGCGCACGCCTTCAGCATCAGCCATCGTCTATGAGGGGCAAACCATCCAGTACAAGGAGCTGATCGACCGTATTGATGTGGTTGCCGACTATTTAAATAGTTTGGGATTGCGACAGGGACATTCGATAGCTGCGTTCGGTCAAAACAGTCCAGACTTTGCTATTCACTACTACGCAGCAGCGAAACTGGGTGTAGTTTTTGTACCCCTAAATTTCAATCTGACACCCGCCGAGATTGCCTACATTTTGAATCACTGCGAGGCCAAGTTTCTCTTTCTGGACGAAGATGCTACAGCGCTGATGATTGACAGTTCTGAAACCGCTATGTTCAGGAGCCAGTTCCGGCCTCTTCGCATGCCGGTGCGCTCAGAATGGGGGGTCAATCTGATTGCTCCTTCGGTACCTGAGGCAGAGCATGATCTGATTATTGCTTACACCTCAGGTACTACAGGTACCCCTAAGGCAGTGGTGATGGATCACACTGCACAATTGGGCGCAGCAAAGGCACTTAAAGACTTTTGGGGGCTGAACGGTAACGATTGCACCGTGGTAGCTGCGCCCTTAGGGTTCCTTCTGGGGCTGTCAACCGCCACGACCGTCGGCTTGTTAAATGGCATGAAGGTCGTTATTCACCGACGATTTCACCCAGTAGAAGTGTTGGATTCAATGGTTAAACACGAGGTCACCGTATACACCGGTGTTCCGACGATGTATTCCATGATGCTGGAACACAGCGAACAGCAAGACATCCGTTACGACCTGTCTAAAGTTCGGTCACTTATTTGCTGCGGGGCTCCGCTGGCTGATGAACTCAAGAAACGATTCGAGATACGTTTCGGTCAAAAACTGCAAAATTATTATGGAATGACCGAGTGTTACCCGCTAATTGGTAAATTCGCAAATGATCCAAACCCACACCCCGAGACGTGTGTAGGACGCATTGCGCCTAACGCGAGCATCAAGATCGTGGCGGCGGATGGAAAAGAGTGTGAGCCGGGTGTTGCAGGTGAAATGCTAGTGAAAGCAGCATCCATGCTCAAGCGATATCATAAAGATCATGCCTTGACGCAAGCATCGCTTGTTGATGGATGGTTCAAAAGCGGCGACCTGGGCTCGATCGATGCACACGGACACGTCTATATTACCGGACGCATCAAGGACATTATTATTCGTGGGGGTGCGAATATTTCGCCGGTCGAAATTGAAAGTGTTTTGCAACGGCATCCGGACGTTCAAGATGCGGCGGTCATTGGCGTACCTGACGAGCGTTATGGAGAAGTACCCGTCGCCTTCATTAAATCTCGTCAAGGCAGGAAGGCTCTGGAAAGCAGCCTTATTCAACATTGCACAGTAGCCCTCGCCAAATTTAAAGTACCCGCGTCTATTATTGTGTGCGACGTGTTGCCACTGGGCACTACTGGAAAAGTAGATAAACAGGCGTTAAAAAAACAGTGGTCCACACACACTATCTCGGTCGCCATGTCATAGTTTCCACTTCAAACACATAGCCGAGACAAATCGGCTATGTGTTGCATTCCTCGCTTGAAAGTCGTTTCCCGATACTATTCACAGCACATTATCAGTTAGCCGTTTTGCCGAGTTCGATCCTGGCACTCACTCGCATAGAATGAGCTCGGTTGATACTTGCCAAAGACGTTGAATTCCATTCCGATCGGAACCGCGGCATGCCCTTAACATCGCCCTCAATAAAAAACAGAACAACGCTATTGTATTGGCTTTGCACAGTGGGTGTGATGACCGCACTCACAGGACTCTCGATCAATCGTGTTCAAATGTTATCAAGCGTGGCAGCGGACTCCAGCTCAGAGATCCTGAAAAATAGCGCCATACAATATTTAAACTTAGTGGGGGAACAACAATCCAGCCTCATTACTGAACGATTTAATAGCACCGTCGCATTTAGCGAAACCCTCAGCGGTCAATTAATGCAGGATGCACTCCTCTCCCCTGTCTCTTTGAATGTTGCCTCCCTGACTAATGAAGGTATGCTGCGGCAGTTCCGGGAGATCGACCAGGTTGCCACAGCTTCCCAGGAAATGAGCGCCACGTCTCAAGACGTCGCACGCAACGCCACCCAGGCAGCAGAAGCAGCGCGAGTCGTCGATATTGCTGCTCAAGAGGGTATGACTAGCGTTCGGCAAACGGCTTGTTTCATAGACATTTTGGCAGCCGGAATCGATACATCCATGCGAGAGGTCGAAATTCTCGCAGTGGATAGCGAGCGGATCGGTGCAGTCCTCGATGTCATCCGTTCCGTCGCAGACCAAACCAACTTACTTGCACTTAACGTGGCCATTGAAGCTGCTCGCGCGGGGGAATCCGTGCGCGGTGTTGCAGTGGTAGCGGACGAAGTACGCACCCTCGCTCAACGCACGCAGCAATCAGTGAATCAAATTCATGGGGTCATCGATCGGCTTCAAGGTGGCACCCGTTCCGTTGTGCAATCCATGAAATCAAGCCACGTGCAAGCAGCAACAAGCGTGTTTCAAGCTAAGCAAGCGCTATTGGCGTTAGAGAAGATTTATCTAGGCGTTGAAACCATCAACCAGATGAATTTGCAATAGCCAGTGCCGCGGAGGAGCAAAGTTCCGTGACCGAAGAAGTCAATCGCAGTATGGCCAATATCCGAGATGTCACTGAATTGCTCGTTGGTCAATCCGATCGATCGGCAGAAGTTAGCCCGAATCTGAACGTAATCGCTACCACTCAGCAATCACTGATGAGTCATTTTCGAGTATGACAAGGACGGTTAAAGCCGACGGGTCTGTTAATGGTACGAAGAGGCTGCCTCATGAAGGTAATAAACTCAACAGGAGACGGAAATGCTTATCCATGAGCGTCAGGGTTATGTATTAGGGTTATTTGCCTACTTGGCGTGGGGGCTCTCGCCGCTCTTCTATAAACAACTAGCCGATCTTCCGCCTTTCGAGATTGTCGGCCAGCGAATCATTTGGTCAGCCGTCTTCGGTATTACAGGTCTGATTATCTGGCGCCAGGGCCATCGCCTCTCGGAGCTTCGCGCTCATCCTGGTCGACTATTCGTACTGGTGCTTTGCGGATTACTGGTGAGTTCATCTCAAGTCATCTATATCTGGGCAGTTAATAATCACCAAATTGTAGAAGCCAGCATGGGTTACTACATCTCACCCCTCCTCAATGTGCTGATTGGCTCACTTGTACTAAGAGAACGACTTCGCGCCATTCAGTGGTTTAGCGTGTTCCTTGCCGTTGTGGGTGTCGGGTCACAAGTGTGGCATTACGGGGCAGTGCCGTGGATTTCCCTCTCCTTGGCAGCTTGTTTTTCTTTATACGGAGTCATTCGAAAGCAAGCCAAGGTACTTGCTTTGCCAGGCATGGCAATGGAAAACCTATTGCTATGTCCATTGGCCATAGCGTGGCTCCTCACCACCCCCGACTCTATCACTGGCAGTGCTCCCTACTGGGGCACCGTTGACGCCTGGTGGGCAGTGGCAGTTGGCCCATTCACGCTAATCCCATTGATATGCTTCCACGCGGCGGCTCGACGTGTTCCTTACACCACACTGGGATTCCTGCAGTATTTATCGCCCACCCTCATGCTTCTTCTGGCCGTCAGTGTCTTCGGCGAACCGCTGCTCAACACTACCCTCACGGCGCTCAGCTTCATTTGGGCAGGTTTAGGCCTTTACAGCGTAGACCTCTGGTACTCATCACGTGACAAGCCTCAACGCTTAACAAATTCATAAAGCAGAAAACAAAACTGACTGAGTGGTCTTTTTTTAATCCTTTGCGGTATGATGCGTAGGCAAGGAATGAACTTAGGTGGTGCCGCGCCCGCCTCAGGCCATTTCGCTGCACAAGCCCGCCGCAGGTTAGCAGTCACTTCCTGGTGAGGCGGATCAAGCAGGCTTGCCACGACCGAGGGTACTCTCTGAAATGTCCAGCGAAGAAGTTTTCTTAGAAGCAGTGAGAATTTCGGCTCATAAATCACTTACCAACGTGAGCCCATGCCCTAACGTTGATCCAATTACTCGACTCATCGGCAGCCGAATTAACTCTCGGACGGACAAGACATCGGGAAGCTGTCGGACGTCATGATAGATGTTAAAGCGGGAAAAATAGCCTATGCAGTTCTTTCAGAAGGTGGCTTCTTTGGAAGATCTGACATTCTCCACGCCGTCCCGTGGCGCGTCCTCAAATACGATGGCGATGCGCGGCTTTTTCTTTTAGCTGCAACAGCTGCAAGAGTCAGAGAGGAACCAGGATTCAAGCAAGGTGCGTGGCCGAACATTGAGAACGAGCGATGGGCACGTGCGCTACATCGGTTTTACAACATCACTCCTTATTGGGAGGCCGATGCTGGACATAGTTAAATTACCTCGCTCACATATAGGTGAGGTACGTAAAGATTCCCGCACAGGTGCGCGCTGCTCATCAATTCGGAAAGCTTCGTGTGGGCATACGAGAAAACCTCATCATTTTCCTTATATTAAATAAATGGGCTATCGATGCACTTCAAAGAGAACGACCTCGTGAAACAAACTGCCCAACCGCGCCTCACCGATTTGAACACATTACTCTCACTTCGAGAAAAACTCAGTGCCCAAACCACTGCTGAAATTCGATTTGACGCTGCAACGAAAGCTATCTATGCATCTGAAGCATCCAATTATCGGCAATTACCTATCGGTGTAGTGATACCCAGGACTATTGAAGACGTTGTTACTACAGTAAAGCTGTGTGCGGCAGCAGGCTTACCGATTCTTCCGCGCGGCGCTGGCACGTCGATGTGCGGCCAGGCTGTCAACGCGGCTGTCATCATCGACGCGTCGAAATACCTCAACAGAATCACTTCCATTGACGTCGAGCGTTGGTCTGCGGTTGTGGAGCCAGGTGTTATTTGCGACCAGTTAAAAGGCGCTGCAGCAAAACATGGCTTAACTTTTGGACCGGATCCCGCCACGCACAGTCGATGCACGTTGGGGGGGATGATCGGTAATAACTCCTGTGGTGCCCACTCCGTAATGGCAGGCAAGACAGTCGAAAACATCGAGAGACTTGAAATTCTGACGTACGACGGGGAACGTTTCTGGGTAGGGCCTACAGACGACGCCACCTATCAGGAACACATCCGCGCAGGGGGCCGGCGGGCTGAAATCGTCAAATCACTCAAGACGCTTATTGATCGAAACGAAGCTGAGATCCGTTCCGGTTTCCCCAGACTGAAACGCCGAGTGTCTGGATACAACCTCGATCAGCTATTACCGGAAAATGGTTTCAACATCGCCAGGGCTCTTGTTGGCGTGGAAGGTACCTGTGTAACAATCCTCCAGGCAGAAACGACGTTGATTAAAAACCCGACTCATCGGGTGCTCGTCGTGTATGGTTTTGATGAGATATTCCTGGCGGCGGACGCTGTTCCTCAGTTGTTACCATTGAATCCGATTGCAATGGAAGGTTTAGATGAAGGAATCATTGGGGGGTTGAAGACCCGGGGAATGAAGCTGGCAGATATTGCCGAGCTTCCTGCTGGTCATGCTTGGCTAATGGTGGAGTTCGGTGCTACTTCCCATGAAGAAGCCATAGCAGCGGCTCAGAAAGCCGTCGACATCGCAGAACAATTGCCGGGAACGCCGCGCGTTCGCCTGATCACTGAAAGCGCTTTGATCAGCCGTATCTGGACCATTCGGGAGACCGGTGCGTCCGCCACCTCACTCGGCCTAGACCCAAATGAACCTGATCCAGTGGTGGGTTGGGAGGACGCGGCGGTCGAACCCGAGCAGCTAGGCGCTTATTTGAGGGAGTTCTCGGCGCTGGTGGACAGTTACGGATACAAAACGAATCTGTACGGGCACTTTGGTGATGGCTGCATCCACTCTCGGATCACATTCAATCTAAAGACTGCCCAAGGGCTGACTCAGTGGCGGAGCTTCCTGGAGGAGGCAGCAAGACTTGTGGTCAAGTACGGCGGATCCTTGTCGGGCGAACACGGCGATGGACAAGCAAAAGGCGAATACCTTCACATCATGTATTCACCGGCAATAATGCAGGCCTTTGGTGTTTTCAAGCGGATATGGGACCCGCAAAATCGAATGAATCCGGGCAAACTCATTGACGCCATGCCTGTAGATTCGAACCTGCGGCTTGGCCCCGACTACCAACGTAAAAATATCACCAGCTTGTTCACATACGATGCACGCTTGGGCGACCAGGGCTTTGCGCGGGAAACCGAACGCTGTATAGGCATGGGCAAATGCCGATCCCTGGAAGGTGGGACGATGTGCCCTAGCTATCGAGCAACACGAGACGAAAGGTATTCCACTCGAGGGAGAGCACGACTGTTTTTCGAACTCCTTCGCGGCGAGGTCATTCAAGACGGCTGGAGTAACGCACAGGTCAAGGATTCATTAGACCTCTGCCTAGGGTGCAAAGGCTGTAAAACAGACTGCCCGACGAACGTGGACATTGCTCGTTATAAGTCAGAGTTTCTCTCCAGGTATTATAAAACCAACCGACGTCCACTCATGGACTCAATGATCGGTCGCATTTCAGAATGGCTACCGGCCGCTACAAAGATAGCGCCTATCGTCAACTTCTTGATGGAAAATCGACTGTTTCGAAAAATAGCATCAGGATTTGGCCTGGCTCCTGACGTTAATTTTCCTAAAATTGCGACCGGTAGCTTTCAAGCCAGCCGCGTCGCTCAGAGGTTACAGAAGAATCCTCATAAGTCTGAGAAAAATGTAATTCTCTGGATTGACAGTTTCAATAACGGCTTTACTCCAAAAGTACTTGAGGCCGGCGTCACAGTGTTGGAAAAGCTTGGCTTTTCGGTCAGCTTGATAAAGAAACAAACCTGCTGCGGGCGTCCCTATTATGATGTGGGTATGATCGATAAGGCGAAGTCGAATCTCGAGAAAATTCTAGAACAACTAAAGGAGCCTATCGACCAACAGACTCCGATAGTCGTGCTCGAACCAAGCTGCTTGTCGGTGTTCAGAGACGAGATGCCAGGTTTGTTCCCGAACGACGAACGAGCAACACGCCTGAAAACGATGATAATGACACTCAGCGAGTTCATTGTGAGTAAAAATATCATATTGCCTACAATCGATGAGGATATTCGAATCCACGGGCATTGCCACCAAAAAAGTTGCGGCGGCATGAATGCTGAAGAAACTGTGCTAAAGAATATAGGCGGCAAAGGCCAACTGATCACTGCAGGCTGTTGCGGCGTAGCTGGGGCTTACGGCTACCACGCAAAAAGTGCACCTGTGGCCAAAAAAATCGGACAAGAAGAATTCAAACCTCATCTCGACAACATTCCGTTCGATGCACATGTCGTAGCCGATGGATTCAGCTGTCGTGGGCAGATCAAAAACGTCGGGAACAGGGAGGCACTGCATTTTGCTGAACTTCTTGCTAAAGTCTTGCCCTAGCTAGCTGTTTCAGGGGGGCCGACATCGCCTACGTACATCGGCCTCCTGATGCCACATTCAAGTATTGCGCGCTACACTTGCACCCTCCAAGGTTAACGGCTGTACACGCTGAGCAGAACAAACACCGCGCTTGAAGCAAACACTACTGGAATACAAGGATCAACGCATGACTTTATTATTCCACCTGGGCGCCGTTCGATGGAAAATGTTGAGTTTGATTTTTTGTGCCACGGCGCTCAATTATATTGACCGAGCAGCACTGGGCATCATGCAGCCTGTTCTCAGCAAGAGCTTGAATTGGTCGACCATGGACTATGCCAATATTAATTTTTGGTTCCAGGCCGGTTATGCGGCTGGTTATTTTGCTCAGGGTACTTTCATCGATCGATTCGGAGTAAAAAAGGTTTTTTTCCTGGCTGTACTATTATGGAGCCTGGCGACAGGCCTTCATGGATTTGTCACAAGCGTCAGCGGGTTCATAATCTGTAGACTGATTCTGGGCTTTACAGAGGCCGCCAACTACCCAGCGGGAGTAAAGATCTCCAGGCTGTGGTTCCCTGCAAAAGAGCGTGCATTAGCAACTGGCTTGTTCAATGCCGGAACTCACATTGGTGCCATGATCACCCCAATCCTGTTGCCGATATTGCTAATCACATGGGGATGGCAATCTGTTTTTTTCACCCTGGGCGCGGTCGGAATAGTGTGGTCGATGGTTTGGCTAAGATTCTATAGAGACCCCGAAAGCCACCCTCAATTAAGCGCGCTCGAGAAGTCCCATATTCAAAGTGATAATGAACCCGAATTTGAAAAAGTGCCAATGCACAGAATTCTGCGCATGCGAGGCACCTGGGCATTCGCAGTAGCTTTTACATTAACGGCGCCTGTATTTTGGTTCTACCTCTATTGGTTGCCATCGTTCCTGAATCAGGAGTACGCCCTCGGCATCAGCGTTTCACAGATCGGCTTGCCACTTATCATCATATATTTGTCCGCTGACCTTGGCAGCATCGGAGGAGGCATCATCTCTTCAAATCTCATAAAACGAGGCATGCGCCCCGTTAACGCAAGGCTTTTGACATTATCCTGTTGCACCGTACTGGTAACTACGATTCTACTTGCCAATTCTCCTAACCTCTGGACATGTGTCTTTGCCATCGCTGTTGGGATCGCTGCAGGACAAGCGTGGATTACAAACATCTACAATATAGTAATGGATTACACACCCAAGCATATGATCAGCACTGTCTTCGGATTTGGGGGAATGTGCGCAGCGATGGGTGGCATGCTCATGACGCAAATAGTCGGGCATTTTCTAACCCTGACTAACAACAATTACCAAGCGCTCTTCGCCGCGATACCAGGGCTTTATGTAGTCGCTCTTGCCTGGCTATTCATCACCGCGCCCAGAAGTATTCAGACGCCGATTGCAGGTGACCAATAACATTGCCTCCTGTCACGAGCGTGAATCCGCACATCATGGCTGCATTAAATAGTGAATGACTGTACCCAATGACCTAATGAGTAAGGGCAATCATTCGATTGCCCTCTTCGTCAATTGTTTGGCTTTCTATTTGCGAACCGTGCACGAACACTATTGAACTCGTGTTCATTTCGATCTTTGAGATTTTGATAATACGCACGGCGACTAATACTGTAAGCGCCCTGCTGTTTAAGCTCTGCCAATGACTGCGCTACCTTCAATGCCATCGTATTGGGATTCAAAATAGAAAAATCACGAGGCTGCCCATCAAGAATTGATTTTTCGTAAGAGGCCGAGATGATTGTGCAACCTAAAATTGCTACATCGGCACCCGCCTCCTCCTTGATTTTATTTGCCGCTTCCACGGCATCCCGCGCTACGCCTGCCGGATCCTGAATCATGTCGGTAACCCACCAGTCGATGCAATCCACCTTTCGACAGTGCGCATCTTCACCGTACAGCCTAACCAAGTCTCGGAGGTACGGAACGGCCTTGTGATGATCAGTCACTAAAACGTATTCATGGCCATAATAAGGCGCTAGTTGCATCGCTGCTTCGAGAGGTCCAATGACAGGAATATCTACCAGTTCTCTGGCTACTCGAACACCCGGATCGTAGCAACACCCCACAATCACGGCGTCAAATCCGTCACGCTCAGCATCTATACAGCTCTCATAAATAGCTTCCTCAATAAGATGCTTGTTGTAGTAGTAATCGATATTTTCCGGACAGTTCTTAGTATTGGTGACAAAGAGTTCGGCCCCGCCTGTCAGATAAGGACTCATCGTCTCCATAATAAGATCATTATAAACATCAGTTCCAAACGGGTTTATGAAGCAAATTTTCACACCCACGCTGCCACCTCCAAGCCTGAATGAATTAATAGGGCATTCTGTCTAAAACTATCGTTACCGCTGAGCAACTTTCCAGTCTTTCGACACGTAATAGTTCTTATGCTCTCGGGGTAGCCGCTGTCCTTTGATCAGATCGGCGGCTTTCTCTCCGATCATAATAGTCGGTGCGTTGGTATTAGAAGCGGTGACCTCAGGCATGACAGAAGCATCAGCAATGCGCAAATTTTTGATGCCCCGAACTTTCAGATCTGGAGTTACAACCGCCAACGGATCATCTTCGCGCCCCATTCGGCATGTGCATGATGGATGATAGGCAGTCGCGACATTTTTTCGGATCCAGTTATCAAGCGCCTCATCGCTCTGTATTGATGCGCCAGGCTCCAATTCGTCAGAACGCAGAGCATCAAAAGCGGGTTGGGACACGATTTCACGCGTGAGTTTTATTGCATTGCGCAGCGCAACGAGATCACTTTCAGCGGACAAATAATTAAATTTTATGATTGGTTTATCCAGCGGATTATCAGAGCGTATCGCTACCCAGCCGCGACTTTCCACCCGCATCAAACTCATGTGTATTTGAAAACTGAATCCTTTGTAAGGTGTCAGCGTGTCGTTTTGAAAAGCAAGGGGCAGAAATTCAAGCTTGAGATCGGGATACTCCACGCCTTCACTGGTTCGAAGGTACGCCGCCGCTTCAAATTGGTTACTCGCAGCTGTACCTGTTTTATTCAAGAACCATTCGATGCCGACAAGTTGTTTTTTTGGAAATCCGAGTACGGCGCCCAGTCCGGAAGCCGTTTTGCAGCGCCATTTAATGACCAGATCAGGATGATCCTGGAGATTAGCTCCTACACCTGGAAGCTCATGGACAAGTTTTACACCCGCTTTCTTAAGCACATCTGATGGCCCGATGCCTGAAAGTTGAAGAAGCTGCGGGGAATTGAACGCTCCACCGCACAGAACGACTTCTCGTCTGGCCAATACTTCCGTACTGATATCCTTGCGGCGATACTTGATCCCTTTGGCAGCTTTGCCTTCCAGGATAATCTTTTCTGCTAAAGCACCCGTCACGATATGTAGATTTTTTCTTTTCTGTACGTCTTTACTGAGAAATGCTCTGGCTGTGCTCCATCGACTGCCTTGGTAGATGGTGCATTCATTTGGCCCGAAACCTTCTTGTTGAAATCCGTTGGAGTCAAGCGTTTGAGGGTATCCCGCCTGCTGACCCGCCTCCATGAAAGCTCTATTAAGTGGGTCCGCCATGACATCCGGACGAGTGACATATAACGGCCCGCTCTGTCCCCGGTAATCGTTGTTGCCACTGATGCTGGTCTCAGACTTCTTGAAATACGGAAGAACGTCCGTATAGCCCCAATCTCGGCAACCGTATTTATGCTGCCAATTTTCGTAATCGAGTGCATGCCCGCGCGTGTAAACCATTCCGTTGATCGATGAGGAACCACCCAGCACTCGACCACGAGGATGAGCGATTTGACGCCCGCCTATTGTTTCATCGGGTGCTGATTCATACGCCCAATTATAACGGTCACTCGTTAGCAACTTTTCGATGGCTAACGGCATATCGATGGTCCAGCTTTTGTCTACCGGGCCCGCTTCTAACAGCAGTACAGAAACCGAAGCATCCTCCGACAGACGTGATGCGACCACGCTTCCGCAGGAACCTGCACCGACAACGATGTAGTCGTATTCTTGCAGGGTTTTTGTTGTGATTCCCATCTAACTCTCCACCATTGCCCTACCCAGCAAGCAGACGACGTCATTCGAGCTTCCATGCATCACTGTACAGCGATTCGTCGACTAGACGCTCAACTGTCGACACTCGACGCTGAATTCTCGAATAAGTCCACTTCCATACCGCTGGGAATTATAAAAAGACTTCTAGGTCAGTATGCCTAAACGATCGGTCAAATCAAGGCATTTGTAGTTGTGAATTTTATCGCCGAGGTGGCGTTGGCTGGACAGTGGCCATAGAAGCTGCAGGAAGAAAGCATTCTTCCGAATAGATCGTACAGATAGGTGTACGGTCGCAGTGATCGGCTATCGAGCGGTGTAGCCGCCATCAATAGTCAATGCGCTTCCCGTCACAAAACTGCTCTCGTCAGACGCCAGGTAGAGGCACGCAAAAGCTATATCGATAGGCATTGCCATCCGGCCCAGTGGGTGCACGGCCGCCGCATCTTGTTTGGCTTTTTCCATATCTCCCCCACCTTGTTGGAGTTCATCTTCAGTCATCGGCGTCCATACGAACGCAGGATGAACTGAATTTACCCGAATGCGATCTCGGGCTAGATCCATCGCATCATTGCGGGTCATTGCTTTCACCGCACCTTTAGCTGCGTGATAAGGTGCCAGGCCGCCGAAGCCGATGTCGGCGCAAATCGAACAAATATTCACAATACTTCCGCCACCAGCGGCACGCATCCGGGGGATAGCGTGTTTTGTCCCGAACAGCACTCCTTTTGCGTTGATAGATATTACTTTGTCCCATTCCTCCTCTGACACGTGTTCAGTGCTGCTAAACGTATGCGTAATACCGGCGTTGTTGACTAAAACATCCAGTCGGCCAAATCTCGAGATCACTTCCCCAACAGCGGTTTTAATGGCTGACTCTGAGGACACGTCTACTCGCAGGAACAAAACATTGTGTCCCGCTGAAGACAACTCCTCAGTCAACCGAACTCCAGAGCTGACATCCACATCGAACACTGCAACTTTTGCCCCCTCTTTTGCAAACAGCTCTACACAGGCTTTTCCGATACCAGACGCACCGCCCGTTACGATGCATACTTTTTCAGCCAACCTCGCCATGTCAACGCTCCTCAAGATTATTAAATGCGCAGCAGCTATTACCCGAAACCTCGAAAATTAGAATCGGACATTTCGATTAAGTAAAATTGTCTCAAGCAACCGGCGGTGACCACTGGATTCGATCCGAGTTATTAAACCACCCGTCAACCGGCAGGCCAGACTGACGGGGGGGTCATTAACTAAAGATAGCGATTGCTTTACCCAAAACTTCTTCGTTGGGCTCCACACCGAGGCCGGGCAGATCGGGCGGTGTCAAAAACCCATTCAACGCTCGTGCGCCCTGACCAGGAGCAGGATCAACCGTCAAAAGCTCTTGGCAATTCCAGCAGCCTATTAAGCGATTACTGGGTATCGACTGTGCAAAGTGCGCAGACACGGTGTCATTCACTACCGTGCCCGCCATGCACATGATCAGCATCTTGACATCATAACTTAAGCATAAATCACGAATAGCGCGGGCCTTGGTAATGCCCCCTACCCTGGCAAGTTTGATATTCACAATCTCGCAACTACGGTCGGTAAATGCTCTGGCAAAATCCTTCAAGTCAACAAGGCACTCATCTAAACACAGCGCCTGTCTCGTCTGGCTACGTACATTCATGCACTGGTCATAAGACATGCACGGCTGTTCGAAGCATGCATCCACATCACTGACTGCATTCATGACGCGAATTGCATCCATCGGCGCCCAGCCTGTATTCGCATCATATATGAACGTTTCATGTGGCAACCGTTTGCCCGCAAATGCACGCACGATAGCAACGTCGGATTCATAGTCGTTACCCACTTTGACAGAGAAACGCGTTACACCTTGAAGCCTTTTTTTATCAAGATCTGCAAGCATGACTTCAAGAGGATTAACGTGGATGGCATACGATAACGGAACGTTGTGATCCTCTTTACCGCCCAACAAGTCATACACCGGTAGGTTACATGCTTTGCCTATGATGTCCCAAAGCGCATAATCGATTCCTGCTTTTGCGTAGATGTGACCTGTCAGAACAGCATCCATAAACCGGTTGATTACTTCTGGGCGCAGTGGGTCCATGCCGATTAGCTTGGGCGCGATTTCTGCAATTGCCGTTTGTACCCCACCCGTAAATGCTGGCAGGTAGGAGGCACCCCATGGGCAGACTTCACCCCACCCGGTAATACCTTCATCAGTCTCGATTTTGATGAACGTTGACTCGAACTCACGAAACTCCCTGCCGCGTGAGAGATGTTGCACCTGAGCCAGTGGCAGCGCCAATGCATACGTCGAAATGCTTTTAATACGCATAACAATTCCCGTCTATCGTCTGACTATCGAAAGCAATAATTTATTGCTTCTCACCTTTAAAGATTTTTCCAACTGGCACGGCAGCAGAAGAATCATTAACAGCGGTGATATACATTGTCTTTTCATCTTCAGAAAAGGCGATGTTCGTCGTGCCACTGGAATCGGGAAGTTCAATAACCTTCAACAACTCGCCGCTGGCGGCGATCTTCAGGATTTTCCCACCTCCCCACTGCGCTACATAAACATTGCCTTCGCGGTCTACTTCAATACCATCCGGTCCAGTCCAAGGATCCGAAGACTGTGTAGGACTTAACGCCCCCAGCACTGCAAAATTCTCCATATCGGCAAGCGAGCCGTCAGGCTCCACCGCGAATTTGTACACGACATTTCCAACTTCGCCACTCACATACAAAGTTTTATTATCCGGAGACAGGCCAATTCCATTTGCGTAGTTAATATGATCAGCAACGACACGCCATGTCTTGGTTTTGGGTGAAAACATGATAATCTTACCACTTACCTTTGACGGTGTTTTAGTGGCTTGGCCCCAGAGCGTGGCGTAGACAGCGCCCGATTTGGCGGTGACCATATCATTGACCCCCCCAATAAACTTTTGCCCTTTATTATCGACATCCCACCGCCCGAGTTCATTCCCCTTCAGGTCGATTTCAAGGATGGACCCTGGGTCGGCCGAGCATGCCAGGAATAATGTCTTCGAGGGAGTCAGCGTTAACCCGGTAGGGCCACATTTCGGAAACTCCTTGATGATGGTATTCGCTTTACCATCCCATTTACTCACGGTTTCCTTCGCCCAGGAAACGTAATAGAGGTCGTTCCCGACGATCTGCGGGCCTTCAACGCCAATGACATCGGTAGCCACCACTTCCCTATCAGCAAATGCGAACCCACTGATTACCATCATTGTTACGGACAGCCATGATAGTCGCTTCATAACGCACCTCAAAAATGACGTTCAATTAATTAAATATAATCAATCAATCAACGAGCCGCGGTTCTCCCACATTGGCAGCCGCTGAATCGATCCCGTATTTTTCGAGGGTTTTCTCAATAAATTTTTCATCATGCAGTCCGCTTAGCACGGTATTGATCGCCTGGGCCAGTTGCTCATTATCTTTAGCCCATACGAAACCAACTTGTGCAGGTGTTGCTGTTGATTTCATCTGTTCATCAGGTTCTACAATTTTAAATTGAAAGTTTTGGTAGTTCCCGTTTTTTTGCGCATAAGCACCAATCGCGTAACTGTCCATGCCTACGTCCAGTCGGCCCGATGCAAGATCTTGCGCCAAGGCAACAGGAGACGGATACAAGGAAAGGTTAGTGCCAAATATTCTCTTGAGATCAGACACTTGGTTATAACCCTGAACCGTACCCACTTTGAGCCCTTTCAACTCATCCAGTCGACTGAAACCCTGCTTGGATATAATTGCAAATGAATCCAGGTACAAAGGTGACGACATCCCCATCGTTTGAGCGCGTTTTACCGTCCGGTACCATTGGCCGGAGGTCAGATCAGCTTTCTGCGAAGCGACATACTGGATCGCGGCCGCGAAATCTGTCGTCTTCACGTCTAGTTTCAGGCACTCCCGTTTTGCAATTTCCGCCAGGATCTCCCCTTCAATACCACTTGCAGTACCGTCCGAATTCGGTACGACAAAGGGTGGCAAGTTTGGCATCGCAACCGTCAGAACACCCGGCACTACCGTTTTGATCTTTGCAACCGGTGTACATTCAGCTTGTGCAGTGGCGGCCGCTGTCAGGAGCGCAGTAACCAGAGCAACCGAGCAGGCGAGCTTGTTAGAACTTTTCATTTGCATTATTCCCATGTAACGAGCATTAAAGAAAATGGAGTGATCTTACCGTTCGTGTTTGGACAGCATTTTTTCAAGCTTACCGACTAACAATGAAGCGGGTGCACAGACAGCAATATAGATAACGGCAGCGAGGCTCAACGCGGACATGTACTTAAACGTCATACTTCCGGCTTCACTTGCCTTGGTTGCTAATTCTGGAAGTGCGATAGTGAAACACAGCGAAGTGGACTGCAACATTACCACGCCAAAACCCAACAGCGACGGCAACGCCACTTTCAAAGCCTGAGGAAGTATTACAATGATCAGGGAATCAAAGCGGTTCAGCCCTAAAACATGAGTAGCTTCCTGCTGTCCCGCGCTCACCGAGTTGATGCCAGCTCTTATATATTCACTTGTGTAAGCCGCCGTGCACCATGCGAACGCAACCAGCGCTGCGGAGAAAGACGTCAACATTATCTTCATGGTCGGCAGACCATAGTAAATCAGCTGAAGTAGAATGAGTAATGGCGCCCCCCGCCCTAACTCTACAAATAATGCGCTCAACCCTCTCAGCATACGGGATTTTGCTGAAAGCCCCAGTGCGGCCACCAGACCACCAGGAATGCCAATTATCAGGCTGATGACTGTGACTTCAAGGCTGATCAAGAAACCAGAGATGAATTCTGGGAACCACTCAATCCAGGACAGCAATACCTCATTCATCTAGAAATTCTCCGACGAAGATAATTATCGACCACTCTTGTCACCATGCCGATAATTAAACTTATTCCAAAATAAACAACACCAAACACGGCGAAAACTTCCAGGCCTTTGAATGTCTGCTGCGAAATTCGTTGAGCGCCTTCGGCTAGATCTTGAACTCCAATCGTCGAAGCTATGGCGGTGTCCTTCAGAAGGCCGATCGTGTATGCACCGATGGATGGCAAAATAATTCTGGTGAGCTGTGGTACCAAAATATCGAAGAAAGTGCTTGTGCGGGACAACCCTAATGTTCTGCAGGCTTCCCATTGACCAGGCGGAATAGCTTTAAGTGCGCCGCGGTAGATCTCGGAAAAATTGGCTGCGGTGATCACGGCTAACCCGATCGCAGCAGCGGTGAAAGGTGAGAAATTTATTGAAAGACTTCCAAATCCGAAAAAAAGGATGAACAACCAGAGTATCGGCGGTATCGAGCGAACTATAATGACGACAAACGCGGCGGACACTCTAACCAGCTTGTATCGACTAAGTTGGGCTGCGCAAATTGGAACCCCCATCACAGCGCCGAAAAACAACGCAGTTGTTGTAAGCGCCAGTGTGATAGGCAATCCGTGGAGGATCGCCGCCCAAATCATCTCAGCGGTCGTAGCCATTACCGATTCCTCACCGCAGAAAGGAATTGCTTAACTCGTTCATTTTCAGAATGGCGCATGACTCTTGAGCTAGTCCCTTCTTCAATGATTTTGCCGTCTGCCATGACAATTACACGATTCGAAACGTCCTCTGCGAAGCTCATTTCGTGCGTGACTATCATCATCGTCATTCCGTCTTGAGCCAGTTCTCGCATGACAGCCAATACTTCCAACCCGACTTCTGGATCGAGTGCTGAAGTCGGCTCGTCGAACAACATGATTTTCGGATCAAGCGCGAGCGCTCTGCAGATGGCTATTCGTTGTTGCTGGCCACCTGAGCAACGGGCGGGGTACTGACTCGCTTTTTGCTCCAACCCAACTCGTTTAAGTAAGGACATCGCCCGCTCATTGGCGACTTCAGTCGTTCGCCCCAGAACTCTACGCTGGGCGAGAGTAATGTTTTCCAACACAGTTAAATGGGGAAACAAATTGAATGATTGAAAAACCATTCCGAGATTTCTTTTAAAATGCTGCAATGTCGAACGATCAGGGTCGACCCCCCCTTTGATAGTCAATCCCGCGACAGTGACAGTTCCGGCCTCAGCAGGCTCAAGCTGATTGATACAACGAAGCAGTGTACTTTTGCCCGACCCGCTGGGCCCAATGACTGCTACCACCTCTCCTGGCTCAATGGAAAGATTGATTTCTTTCAGTACTTGCACGCTACCGTAGTGCTTGCTTAGCCCCTGAACTTCTATCACCGGGCTTGCTTTAGTAGCCTCTGGTATTAGTAGCTTGTCTAGAACTGACAGATTTTGCATTCGACACCCCACCCGTTTAGCTTTTTTCTTTCGATATATTTAATGAACACTTTAAGAAATCTTCAAAAAGGAAGACCGCCGCCAGAGTCTGCCCGTCCCACAGATAAACCAGCTGCGAAACACCGATTTCTAATAAGTGCTGAAATCACCGTCATGACGCTTGTTCTCTGTCCGTACGAACATTTTGATAACTGCTGATCGATGAAGCGTTTGATCTTCGACGCTATTTTGATGGGAACGGCAACCTCCCATAACGCAGCTTTGCGTTCCATGTCGGAAAAATGGAACGGCCTGCATTGCTGCTTCGGCACGACGGGGGCAGTTGTGAGGAACCATAAGCCCGTCTGCCGAACGTCGGAGAGCGCTTCTTTCGGTTATGACGGCTACTGGGGCCGCGATACTTCGGTATGTGTGCATGATTCGTCCGTTCGTAGTTCTGCATCAGCAGCATTTCTTATTTTTTATTCGGCTACCTGATCTAGACGGACGGCCGGCAGGCCTGATCAGCAGCAAATGACTACGGTTCTCTCGATATGCATCAGCCTGCTTGGGCCATTGGCCTCAAGACCTATAGGTCTTTTTTACATACCTCCGAGTCAGCATAACTGATTGGCTGATCAGATCAACACTTTTTCAACCTTTTCCTTGGAAATTTTTACGGCTGTTTAGAAGGACTCGCGGCACGACTCAAAGCCGAGCAAATTCAGGGAGCAGGTCAGGGAAATATGGGCCACGTCGTTCATGCAAACGCAAGATTTGATCCAGAGGATCGTAGGGAAGATTTCTCCCACCCCAGTAGGTAGCAGCCCACTCTGGTGTGCGTCCTCGAAGAACCCTCCTAATCTGACACTCGACGTCCGCTATTTCCCTCTCGCGAGAGCATGGGTGAAAGACATGTTTTCCGTATTCCGGTGATCGTTCGCTAGCCTGGCAAAGTACCAGCCAACACCATTGGCAACGGCGTCATGCCCGTCATGGACTGGTTTCCGACGTTTGTCGCGGCGGCAGGTAATCCGAACATCACGCAAGAACTGCTCGAAGGCAAACAACTGGGAGATTCCGGGTGGCAGCTTTTTTATCAGCCATGAACTGGATGAACACTGGAGCGTAGGTTTCGGCCGGTACGGTGACTTCGGGCTGACGGCAAATTACGACAACGACTGGTCCGGACGCTATTTCGCGCAGAACGTCAGCCTCGCTGGCTTGTCGTTCGTGCCCAGCGTGGCGTACCGCGTTAACGAAGAATGGTCGGCTGGCGTCGGCGTGAAACCTGTCTGTATCCATTATGCAGACCCCAGCTCTCGCTCCATTCGGGTGATGTCCAATGCGATGATTCGTAGGCTTTTCCGCTGCTCTACTAACACCTCTGGCCGAGACCCTGCCAGCACCATACGCGCGTAATAACGAGTGGCCGACCTGCCGCCAACTCCCCAAAGGAGTCTGTCGTGTCGATGTAGCGCATAGCAGACTTCATGTCCTTCCAGCCGACGTGGTCATCAGCGTTTTGATGTCCCAGCCCTTCGCCGCCGCCCAAGTGGCGAAGCCGCGACGCAGTGAGTGACTGGTGTACAGATCACCAGACACGCCCGCGCGATCAAAAATTCGAAGCAGCAGCTGACCTTCCTGGTGCATCTTCATTTCTCGGGGAGGCACCACTTGGCAACTCCTTTTGCGACCTCGGGGGTGGAACGTCTTTGAAGTCCCGAGCATTTACTGGCGCACGGCTTTCCCTGTTTGGGGATGGCCCCACACAAGTACGGCCGGAGATATCTGTGTCGGCGACGGGGAGGGTGTGGAGTACGCCCCGGACGATGTTGCAGGCGTTTTGGCATGGTTGCTTGACGAAGCGATACGAATGCTTGAGAGCAACCACAAACGGACCGCACATGATCGTAACAAGCTATTCGCTGATCAATTGGAAGGCTATCTGCAGAATTGCGGGGCAATAGCAGTTTCTATGGGGGTCATGCTAGACCCGGAGCGGACGCTTTACGCTGAGATCGAGCCGGTCAAAAAAGGAAATATGAATCTAGTATCTCCTGAAGTCCGCAGGCTGAACACGGCACGCTAAAGTCTGAGAAGTGTTTGCAGCAGCCAGGCCGAAAGGTGAGCGGTCAATGGCGGTCTGTGCTTGCAGCATGCCGTACATGGCTTGGGGGACACGCTTTCCGGCGTGGTGCACAGTGCGGCGAAGGCGGTGGTTGAAGAAAATTTGAAATAGCTTTCCATCGCCCACTGGGGGGGTTGGAGAAGTCTTAAGGGCTGGAGCGGGAAGCAGTGCTTAACGTCAGGCGCAGACGCTTTGATACTCATTAGCTATCGCGGATCTTCTGAGCGAAGTCGACATCGAAGTAATCTCTCCACGCGGTAATGCGATCACCGTCAAACTCAAGGATGCCCATTACCTTCGCTGCTCCGATCTCGCTGCCATCCGCGAGTTCGAACCGTTCAAGTCGCTCGGTGAGCACTCTGTTACCGTCTGCGGCGATGGCGAGCATTTCGAAACGTACTGTAGCGATGAGCGATGTTTTCTCAAGCGCATCAATGAACGCGATGGCTTCGCCGGTACCGGTCGTAATGGCGACTCCTTCGTTGACCCAGATTGTGCTTGGTGTGAACCACTCCTGTATGGCAACTCTACCGCTATCCTCGGGATAAGCGGCAAAGAACGCGATGGCATTTTCGATTGGTGTTGGCATGAGGGATGTCCTCTCTCAGATAACGGAGACAGTGCCGACAAACATTTTTGGCGTTGGATCCCATGGGTATCGAGAGCCTATCCGCGTAAGCCTGCAGTAAGGCTGAGACATATCGCGTCCGAGAGCATTGCCTGCTGTTCAACAAGGTGCAGTTGGAGTCGCTCGGCGTAATCGCTTCGAACGGCAGAGATGACACTCGGCCTGTTTGCCAATGAGGTCCGCCAAGCTGATACGCGGGGAAGTTTGTCAAAGATCGGCTGGGAGACGACTGGGCTCAGCAAGTCGAAGTAACGAAAGACCGGGGCAAACATCGCATCGACCATCCCGAACGCCGATCCTGCAAAATAGGGCCCTTAATCAAGCTTGTCCTCAAGCCGCTGCAACTTATCTCGAAAGGCAGTTTTCTTGCTTTCGGCAACCACGAGATCTTTGGCGTTGAGGAACTGCCAGGCATCGGCGAGCGCCGCGCCGCCAAACTCCACCCCGGCGCGCTGCTGCGCGCGGGAAATCGCGTCGTTGGAATAAAGGCTGGTACTGCCCTGCGTTTCGTTGAGGTATTCGCAAATGGCTGTGCTCTCGAAGAGTATCGCGTGCGCCCTATCCGGCAGTTCTACTTTGAGTAACGGCACTTTTCCCGTCGGCGAAAGCGCCAGGAACCAATCTGGCTTGGCGGCGAGGTCGACATCGATCCTCTCAAAGGGCACATTCTTTTCCAGCAGCACAATCGCCGCTCGCTGAACGAACGGGCACAACGGATGGCTGATGAGCGTAAGTTGAGCGTGCGGCATGATGGTTTCTCGATAGGGCGGCGACAGGATGGAAGTAACGCAGCTGTGACTAGAGCAACTGCCCGCCCGAAATGTCAAAAGTCGTCCCGTTAGCCCAGGCCATGTCATCGGACAAGATGGCCGCAACCGCACCACCTATATCGTCCGGTAGGCCGACACGGCCCAGCGCGATGCCCTGTGCCACATAGGCGTTCACATCCTTATTGTCGCGCACCGCACCACCGCCAAAATCGGTGGCGATGGCGCCTGGGGCAATCGCATTCACCCGAATTTGGCGCGTACCCAGCTCTACGGCCATGTAACGGGTCAGCACCTCGACTGCCGCTTTTATCGCCGCGTAAATGCCGTACCCCGGCAAAGTAAAGCGTACGAAGCCGGACGAAACGTTCAGGATACGACCGCCGTCTTCCACGAGCGGCAACAGCTTCTGCGTCAGAAAAATCGGCCCGCGCAGGTGCGTGGCGACCAGTGAGGCAAACTGGTCTTCGGTCGCGTCAATAAAGTTCGCAAAGAGGCCATTGCCGGCATTGTTGACGAGGAAGTCGAAGCGCTCACGGCCAAACTCGGTCTTCAGCGTTTCAGTCAATGCGCTTGAAAAAGCCTCATAGCTGGCGGTATCGGTGATGTCGAGCGGCAGCATCGCCGCCTTGCCACCTTGCGCCTCGATTTCCAGCCTCAGCGATTCGGCTTCTGCCGCGCCGCTGCGATAAGTGCCGATGATGTGGACGCCGCGCTTGGCGAGGTGAAGCGCCATGTTGCGGCCAAGGCCGCGGCTGGCGCCGGTGATGAGTGCGATCTGGTTAGTCATGGCTTGTCTCTGCGAGGTTTAGAAGCGCCTTTCGGTGCTTTCTTGACCTGCTCAAGATAGGCAATGACCGGTTTGTAACCCACGCCCAATACGCTCAATTTATTGCCTGATTGTATCAATCATATTGCGTGGTAACGGGACGTAGGCATAATCGGCTCATGAACAACGATCTTGCACCGCATCTTGATATAGCCCTGCGCCATGCGCCACCGGGTTTGACTATCACACGGATCCCGCGTGTAGACCTCTGCGTCGGGCAAGGCTCTACAGATAAGGCGCCATGCCTCTATCGCTCGATGATCTGCTTCATCCTGCAAGGCTCCAAGCGCGTTGCGATTAACGACCATCTTCTGAGCTACGACAGTGAGCAATATCTCATCAGCGCTCTGGATCTGCCTTTGATCGGACAGATTCTCGATGCTGAAGGGGGGCAGCCCTATGTTGCGGTATCGCTCGTGCTGGATCCGGCCATATTGGCGGAACTGGCGGCGAGCATGCCGCCGGTTCGCGAGAGCGAACAAAAAGGGATTGGCATCACGATAAACCCGCTGACCGCTCCGCTCCGCGAGACGTTAATGCGCTTATTGTCCTTGCTCGACACACCTGCCGATATTCCGATTCTCGGCCCCATGGTCGAACGGGAATTACTCTATCGTCTTCTACAGGGCCCTCAGGGGCGGCTGTTGCGTCAGATTGCCCAACCCGATGGCGCACTGGGCAGCATCCGGCGGGCCGTAGCCTGCATCAGGGACAATTACAACATTCGACTTCGCATCGAGGCCTTGTGCGATGCAAGCGGCATGAGTCGGGCGAGCCTGCATCGCCATTTTCTGTCGATGACAGGCCTCAGTCCCATCCAGTATCAGAAACAGCTTAGATTGCAGGAAGCTCGCCAGCTTTTGCTTGCCGGCGAGCATCGCGCGTCTGACGTGGCGTTCGTTGTCGGCTATGAAAGCGCATCACAGTTCACCCGCGAATACTCACGGCAATTCGGCGCATCGCCTGCACGCGACGTGCGTGAGATACGACAGGCGATCGGCTCTCCAAAAAGGGCGTAAACCGGAGACTTGTCTACGGATTGTCTGAGAGCGAATAGCCACTTAATCTGCTATCGGTGACGGGCCTCTTTCAAGATAGGTGGAGAGAGCAATACTGCTACGCGTCGCCTCAATGCCTTCTATTCCATGAATTATGCCGAGTAACGCCTCCAGTGTTTGAGTATCTCGAGTTCTGACTTTGAGCAGGACAGCACTCTCGCCGGTCACGGTGTGGATCTCTTCAATGTCAGGCAAGTCGACCAGTTGTACGAGTTGTCGCGTCTTTGCCCAGCTTTTCGTGTCGACATTGATGAATGCAAGGAGAGGCCTTCCAAGCTTGGCGCCGTCGAGCGAAGCAACAGTCGCCTTTATGATGCCGTGATGTTTAAGGCGTTTCACGCGCTCATGCACAGCCGGCGCTGATAGATGAACCAACTCGCCCAAAATTGCATAGCTAAGCGTCGCGTCTACCGCCAGATGCCCTAATAATTTTCGGTCAATCCCGTCCAGCAAGGTGCTTTTGGACGCACTTTGCTTAACGGGGTTCGATTCTTCATTCATTTCAGAGAGATCTCGCCTTTGCCAAATTTCGTTAGGTATATTTGAGATTCTCTTGTATGGCATTCGGAGGTTTGTGGCAATGACAGGTTTATCTCATTCAGAAGCTTGCGCGCCGATAAACGTTACATTGCTAATGTGCTCGGTCGCTATCGTGGGATCGAATGGCCTGCTTTTGAGCCCAATTCTTTCTGATGTGGCATCTTCCCTGGTTGCGCCCCTTAATTCAGCAGCGATTGCGATGTCAGCTTACGGTGCAGGCACAGCTATTTCTGCCCTGTTCCTGGCTCCCCTAATCGATCGCTATGGTGCGCCCTGGGCTTTGAAAACTGGCTTGATAGCTCTTCTCTTGTCATTGTTTGGCAGCTCCTTAGCTATCTCTGTTGCAATGTTGATCGTCTTCCAAGCATCCGCAGGGGTAGCTGCAGGTCTGGTTCTTCCATCTGCCTACGCACTTGCGACTAAATTTACCTCCCCTGAATTCGCTTCCCAAGCCTTGGGGAGGGTGCTCATTGGCTGGTCACTTTCGCTGGTAGCTGGCGTTCCACTGTCAGCATTAATTACAGAGTACGCAGGGTGGCGAGTTGCCTATCTCTGTTTAGCCGTGCCTGCCACGATCATAGTCAGCTGTTTACCTCAATCGCCGCTGTATCCCAGGAAAAATAAAGAGGAGGCTAGCTGGTCAACCCCCTTCCTAGCGTTGAAAGAAACTGGCGTACGCCCTCTTTTGACTATCGGTCTAGCTTTCACCAGCTCGTTCTACGGCACCTATGCGTTTGTGGTGCAGGAAACCCATGAAGTACTGCAGACTTCAACAGCGCAAGCAGGGATTGTTGTTCTGGTATTCGGGCTCGGTTTTGCAAGCGCCTCAATTGCTAATCGCTGGGTCGACCAGGTCGGGGCTCAGAAAGTTTTACCGTGGCTTCTGATGATTAACGCGGCTATTTACGTGTCCATGATCCTCACAATAGCCTCTTTTGCAGCATTCCTCGCAGTGGCATTCTGCTGGGGCTTTGCTAACCATCTGACCCTTAACTCGGTTGTGCTGCTGTTATCGCAATCCAGTGATGGGCAACGCGGTGCGGTACTCGGACTCAACAGCACCACAACCTATGTAGGTTTAACCATTGGCACTATTGTCGCTAGCCTCATTTATCCCGTAGCTGGTTTTGAACGTATCCTCCTGGTTGCAGCAACGATGCAGATAGCAGCCGCTTTATTAGCATTTTACTGGTTTAGAACTTATAACTAATTTGAAATAAAACCTGATCAAACAAACCGCCGCCCAGGTCAATCCCTATGCCGACTGGGCCATCGCGCAACTCGAAGAAAAACTGATGAAAGCCAAAGCTGGAGTGCTGGAACTGACCCAGTAGCTGGCGCGGGTCGCGCGGGAAATCAAGGCGCAGTTAAGTCAGCTGATGGAGGCCGTGATGCAGCAGGCCGGACAACCTCATTACTCACTGATGGATATTCGATTGATGCTGCAGAACACCAGCGCGGGAAGCACCTTTTTGCGTTGGCGCACCCGTGATTTTGCCCCTATGGGGGTTGCGGTCCGAGAGAGCCACGTTTCCAACAAGGCCCTGCCGCAGGTCATACGCGAAGGATTGCACCTTTTCGAATGCAATCGTATAGCACTGAACTTGCAGATGAGTGTGGTGTGCTACTGGCCGTGGTGGCGATCATCTTGAAAACGTGGGTCGCGGGTGGCAGCACGCCCTCTCCAGAGAACGGTTGATCAGGGCAACCTTCTGTTATCCGTTGAGCAAGCCAAGTCGCTCGGCATTGCAGGCGATACCCAACGCGACACAATCGCCACTCTGGTCAGCTAGGTGAAAGCCATGCGCAACGACATGCTCACAAAGAATCATGTGTCATGGGCATCGAGCAAAAAACAATTTTCTAAGCACTTGAGTGTGTGCGGTACGCCATGCGCAAACATAATTTCGCGAGCAGCAAGCAAGTCAGTAATACAAAGATCATCATAACCAATGGTGTGTCGCCCAATGTGGCTAGATAGCTGGCAAGAGCGCCCACACCCATCTGGAAGAAACCATATATACCTGACGCTGACCCAGCGACCTGTGGGTTGACGCTCAGAGCCTCGGACATCGCCACTGGCGAAATAATTCCTGCACCGAGTGTATAAATCATCATCAATCCCACCAATATGTATTTGCTCAATGCACCTAACAGGGCGGACGAACACAAGACTATGACGGCGACGAAACTGATGCCAGTTCCCCATTGCAACAGACGTTTGGCTGTCACGCGAAAAATCAGGTGGGTGACGCATATATTTCCTAACCATGCCCCGAAGATATTCAGTGCCAGGAATAGCGCCATCTCACTTTCAGAGGTGTGCAGGTCACGGATAAATATAAATGGCGCTGCGGTTATGTAGGCGTAGAGGGATGTGGTTGCCAAACTTCCACCGAGTGAAAAACCCCAAAAGCGTGGTGACTTGAGAAGTGTTGCATAATTGAATACCACGGTTTGAAACGACTGCCCCTGATGGGGGCTGCTCTCGGGGAGCATCCGCCAGATCAAGATGAGGCTGGAAACGCCAAATAATGAAAGCGCTGCAAAGATTAAGCGCCACCCGTCAAGTTTTACCAGTGCCATACCGATCAACGGTGCCAGCCCAGGACCTATCATGACAATGAGGCTAAGCAGCGCCAAGCGCTGAGTTGCTTTAGCCCCTTTGACGGTATCGAGGATGATCGCTTTCCCCAGCACCAGCCCCGAGCAACCGCCTAGCGCTTGTATTAAACGAGCCGCAATCAGCATCTGAATTGAACTCGCTGTCCATGCGCCAACACTGCCAACGCAAAACAGCATGACACCACACAGCAGTACTTTTTTGCGGCCAAGGCGGTCGGATATCGGGCCGTAAAACAATTGACCAACGGCCAAACCAATGATGTAGGCACTCAGGGTTAGTTGGATATAACTTGGACTTACCTGGAAATCATGCGCCGCAGCAGGCAAGGCAGGCACAAACATGTGCATGGCCACCGTGCCGCTAAAGGTAATGAGTGCCAGCAGCCACAATGGTGCTTGCTTGAGCGGATTTGAAGGTGTCGGGCGTTTAGCCGTTGAATGAGCGGCGTTTGAGCTTGTCATCTCACACCTTGTTTGTGATTTGCACGATGTTGTTCGCAATCCGATTCAGTACCTCGCGGGTAGTCGCGACATCTTCGGGTGCGATGCCGGCCAGCACTTCTCCCTCAAGTGCGCGGGAGTACCCTTCAATGCTGGCGACCAGTTGCTGGCCTTGCAGTGTCAGAGAAATCGCTTTGGCGCGACGGTCATCGGGGTCAACTGACCAATCAATGAGCCGTTCAGCACGCAACTTTTCCAGCACCCTTACCATTGAGGAGGTGTCCAAGGACAGACGCTCAGCCAGTTCTTTTTGGCGCAGTGGTCGTCCGGCCCTCGCCAGGGTAATCAGTGGCATCCAACTAGCATCGGTAACGCCAAACGTCTTGAGACGAGCGTCAAGAATTTTGCGCCACTGGCGGTAAATCAGACCTACCTGACTACCCAGCCGCGGGTATGTAGTGTCATTTTTGATATTCACGGAAAAGGCTCTGATTATTGGCTTGCGTGCAAAGTAATTTACCGGGCAAATACTTTGCATGCAAACTAAATAGTCTCGATGCGTGTGGCGCTGACGGGACTGTGGTCCAGGGCCTGTTCCCATTTCGCCCAGCGATTTGCCGAAGGCGCCAGCAAGGAACTCCACAAGGGCCGTCCTCATCGCTTCCCTATGCACTAGAACGTGAAGGTGTAGCCCACAATGACTCGGTTCTCGTCCGCCGGAGCAGTGAAGTTCGAGCGCATGGTCGAGTTACGCCAACGCAACGACACATTCTTGAAAGTGCCTGACTGGATGAGGTAAGTAATGTCAGTGGTTCGCTCCCATTCATCACCCTCACCGCCTGTAGCCTGCAAGGCTTTGGCCTTGACAGTGCTGACATGCTCCGGATCGACCTGATCGCCCTTCACATAACGCACGTTGAAGGTCAGTCCGGGAATTCCAAGTGCGGCGAAGTTGTAGTCATAGCGCATCATCCATACGCGCTCATTCTCCAACGAGAAAGTACTGAGTTGCTGCTCGCTGAACAGATAAGTGTCAGTGCCGCCCACTGAGGCGTATGCCGTATCCCCGCTTCCTTTCTGGTAGCCGCCACTGAAGGTGTGTCCCTGTATCGAGTAACCGAAGTTGGTGCTCAAGGTTCGATTGTCGACGTTGCCAAGCAACTCGCGGCCCGTTTCCTTCGCAGTGAAATAACGCCACTCGGTGAACGCCTCACCCGGCCCCATCTCAGTCCGGAATTTGAACCCAGCGAAATTCCGCTGAAACAAATCCTCAAGCTGGCTGGCGTGCAAGCTCAGCGTCAGATTTTTCAGCGGCTGATAGTCAATTCCCGCGTAGTACAACCGATCGCTGGTGATAGTTGCAGAGTAAGCGCCCTGCTGTGGCGTCGCCGTCAGGTCTTCGGAATCAGTGGAGTCACGTAACTTGGTGGAGTCGATATCCATGCCCGTAAAGGTAAATTTGTCCAGATCCTTGCTCACCACTTGAGCGCCGTTGAACCACTGCGGGAGTAGCCGGCTGTTGTTGGATGCCAGCAGCGGCAGCACGGGGTTGAGACCCCCTACTCGAACCTCCGTTTTCGAGAGTTTTGCCTTGAACGTGACAACGGCCTTTGAATAATCATCAGGCGCGCGCTTGTCCGCTCCGCGTGGTAACAGGCCTGTTCCGGAACGGTCCGGGGAGGAGTCGAGTTTTATGCCGAGCATACCCACCGCATCCAGTCCAAAACCAACCAGGCCTGGTGTAAAACCGGACTGCAACTGCAATATTAAACCTTGGGCCCACTCGCCACGCCTGGACTGAGTTGCAGTATCACCGTGAAAATCGCGATCAAAATAGAAGTTACGCAACTCCATACTTCCCTTCGCATCGCCCAGAAAAGCGGCTTGAGCCGCCGGTTGTAATACACAGCAAAGTGCAGCGAGCATCAGCGATGCGCGCTGGGTATTGATTGTTGTCATGCTTCAGCCTTTATTGTTGTTATTAAGGTATGAAGTTCGATGTAAAGATCCGTCAGGACCCGGGTTATTTAACGTGGCGCATGACCACGAAACAAACGATCAGACTCGGCGCAGCAATGGACAGAAAACTCAGGTAGAGAGTGGTCATCAAATGACTCCGCCAACCGGGTATGCGTTATATAAACGCACACCTGGTTTGCGTTTATGAACGCCCCTGAGGATGCATAGAGTCCATCTTGGTGCCGATGATTGCTTTCTTCCCTCAGACTTCGCGACGGCGCAGATTCGCCACGTTGCGCGTCGTCTTGGCATACAACAGCCCGCCTAGGCAGAACAGTCCGCCGAATACATAGATGCCGATGCTCATACTGCCCATGTGCGTGTTCAACCATCCGATCACTGCTGGACTGATGACTCCACCGAGCAGACCGATGGTCGCAACCGCCGAGACAGCTTTTGCGGAGCCGGGGAAGCAAGCCGGCACACTGGCCCAAAACAGCGGAATGAATGTAACCAGCCCTGCCATACCTACCGACAGCAAAGCGAGTGAAAGCACTAGTGAACTCGAAGCGAATGGCAGCAGGCAGAGTGCAGCGCCGCCGACCAGCTGTGTCGCAACAACGCTTTCGCGCAAACGCTGCTTACGGTCGGCACGCGCCCCAATCGAGATCATCGCGAAGAATGAGAAAACGCTGGGAATGGCGGAGTAGAAGCCGACATGGATGATGTCGGTCACGCCGAGTGAGCGAATGATGGTCGGGGTCCAGAAATGGAGCACCGCGATAGCGCCGGCGAATGTGAAATAGACGGCCATCAGCGCATAGAGGCGAGGATCACGGAGGATCTGTGCGAACGTCTGCCCCTCGCTGGCCGGTGACTCGGCTTTGAGCGAAGCAGCTAGCATGGCCTTTTCTTCGTTTGACAGCCAGTCGGCTTTTTCAGGCGACTCATCAAGCAACATAGGCACCAGCAAGGCGAGAAGGACGCATGGCAAACCTTCGAGCGGGAACATCCACTCCCAGCCGTCCAATCCCCCTAAGCCGTGCATGTGCTTGAGGATCGCGCCTGATATCGGATAAGCAATGACCCCGGATATCACGATTGCCGAGGAGAACAGCGCCAGCACTTTGGCGCGGCGCTGCAGCGGAAACCAGCACGACAGGTAATAGACGACGATCGGAAAGAACCCCGCCTCGAACACGCCCAGCAGAAAGCGCAGCACATAGAACGAGGCTGGGGTGCGGACAAACATCGTGAGTGACGAGACGAGACCCCAGCCAATGGTCAATAGCATGATTGTCTTCAGTGCGCCGAGCCGCGACATCACGATAGTGTTAGGCAATGCGAACAGCGCGTACGACACGAAGAAGATGCCCGCGCCCAAGCCATAGACGGCGTCGGTGAAACCCAGTGCGGACTTCATCTGGAGCTGCGCAATGCCGACGTTGACGCGGTCAATGTTGGACATCAGGTAAATGAGGAATAACAACGGGACCAGGCGGCGAGTGATCTTTTGGAACGTCTTGTCGGCATCAAGAACCTGCGCGGTGCTCGTGGTGCTTGCGTCGGGATATTTCGCTAGTGAAACCATAGTTGTCTCCATTTGATTGTTTTTGGATTACCTGCACAAGTCGTCATTCACGACGAAACAGGGGCGCCCATTTCGTGACCTCAAGTTGAGGTAAGCCCGGTGGGACGTTCGCGGGTCTTTCAAATCTGTATCCGGCCCAGAAAACAAAGGGTTTTCTGAAAAATTAGCCGGTGGATCTACTTGCAATGAATCGTTGAGCCAGCGTGAATCTAGTACATGAAAAAAACCTGCCTTGGCCTGAGCGTGTCGACCAAGCGCACCCGAAAGCGCGAATTTCTGGACTGGATGAACCGTGTGATTCCTTCCCTGCACATCCCGGATTGAGCATAGATACATAGCAAAAAGATGAAAGATGTGTGTCCACTATGCGGACATCTGGAGGTCTTATGCGAGCTGCCGGGGCCTGAGATTTTGTAACCAACCTTGAACACTTCACGCAGCCCAATGCCTCGTGACTGAACAGCGTGGAAGGCTGTTTCGCGCAACTGGAAGGACGAGCGCTGTATCGTAATGCTGTTCACTTAAGTCTCTGTAAGAGCGAGCTCCTACAGTGTTCTAAAAACAGAATAATACTGGGCTGTGATTCGTCAGTTTATCGAGGCCCACAATGACCGTTCGGCCGAACCATTGCGGGGAACAAGACGGCTGAATCAATCATCAGCTCTGTGAACAAAACAAAGCAGGGTTGATAAAGAACACGCTATTGAATTAATCGCTCGAAGCACTAGTCGTCAAAACCAACAAAAACGCTGGCTTCGGCGATGCTCTTGCGCTCGGTGATCACCGCGTTGGCAGGGAAGGTATCGTCAGGCCAACCAAGCGCAATGCTCTTCATGATCACCTGGTCGCCGGCAATGCCGGCATGCTCTCGCACCACCGGCGATTGCATGATGCCCTGACTGTTGATCACGCAACCCAGTCCTCGCGACCACGCGGCGTTCACAATCGCAGTGGTTACTGACCCGCAGTCGAATGGCGTATCGTCGCTGCCGTCAAGCACACGGTCGTAGGTGACAATGACGCAGACAGGCGCATCGAACTGGCGGAAGCCGCGCATGACCCAGTCGTGGCGACTCTCATTGTCGTCGCGCGCGATGCCCATCGCCGTGAACAGCTGCTTGGCGACCTTGACCTGCCGCTCGCGGTGGGTGCCGGCGAAGGCCAGACCGGTCCGAAACTCCCGAGATTGCGGCACACCGGCCATCATCCTCTGCGTATTGCCGGCGCGAATGCGGGCCAGCGGCTCCCCGGTGACGACATAGAAGTTCCACGGTTGGGTGTTATTGGACGATGGGGCCCGCATGGCCAGTGCAATAACTTCCTCGATCACCACCTTTGGAACCGGGTCACGCTTGTAGCCCCGGATGCTGCGGCGGCCGAGGATGACGTCGTCGAACTGCATGATGCCCCTTTAGTCCTTGCACGCGGCTTGGTATTCGCGGACGAGCCGCGCGACCAATGTGGCGACGTCGGGGATGTCGTCGATGAGATCGATGCCTTGCCCGCCGCTCCAGATGTCCCGCCATGGCCGGATGTCGGTCGGCAGATGATCGAACCGTCCAGCGCTGGGCGTAGCGAGCGTGTCGATGTCGACCCCGCACCGCCGTAAAGACGGCTTCAACCAGTTCGCCGACACGCCCGTGACGTTGGGCGTATAGACCAAATCTTCCGATGTCGATTCGACGAGCATCTGCTTGTAATCGGCAGGTGCATCTGCCTCTTTCGTGGCGATGAAGCGTGTCCCCATATACGCGTAATCGGCGCCTAAAACCTCTGCGGCCCGCACGCCAGCACCCGTGGAGATCCCGCCAGCCATGACCAGGGGACCCTTGAATGTCGTGCGGATTTTTTCAATCAGCGCCAGATGGCACAGAAGCCCTGAATGGCCGCCGCCTCCCAAACCAATAGCGATGAGACCATCGACTCCCTGGCTGATCGCCTTGTTCGCGAAGTCCAGACTGATAACATCGTGAAGCACGCCCATGCCCTTCTCATGCGCGACGCGCACGACCTCGCGCGGTCCGCCGCCGACACTGATAACAGTCTCCACGCCGTAGCGGGCTGCAAGAGCCAAACTTTCCTCTATCTCGGCAACAGGCAGTTTTGCGGAGACGTTGACTGCGAGCGCGCCGACCTTTGATGACAGCGCGTTCTTCCGTGCGGTCTGGATCGTATCCAGCCACTCCTCGAACTGCTCCAGGGTTCTGGCGTTGTGGCGCGGCAAAACGCCCACCAGTCCCGCGAGGCAAGCCTCCCGTACCAGGTCGGGTCCGGTGACGAGAAACATCGGAGCGCAGATGACGGGAAGCGAAAGACTAGAGCGATTGAACATAGCTGATTGGCTCTTTTAGAAAAGTGATTGGGTAAGGGCTATTTCGGCTGCGTCGGCTTTCGCCAGTTACGCTCGCTGAAACCCGTGAACAACAGGGGCGACTTTCCGACAAAGCGCTCGACAGCATCAGCGTGGTAATCCGTGCCAATGGCGATGGCCTGAGCGAGCGCCTCAGCCTGCGCCATCGCTGTCTGGCTCGACTCGAATGTCTGATTGAGCAGTTGCTTTGTGAGTGCCACAGCGGCAACGGACGCAAACTTCATCTTGCGTGCGAGCTCGGTGGCCGCTTCTATGACTTCGCTTTCGGGCACCAGGCCGTAAACGATGCCCATTGTCTTGGCCTCGTCGGCACCCAGCACGCGCGCCGAGAAGATCAATTCCTTGGCGCGCTGCAACCCCACGATGCGAGGCAGCATGAAGATAAGCGACGTGTCCGGCACCAGACCCATGCGTCCGAACGCTGCGCAGAAGCTCGACTTCGGCGTCGCAATAATAAAGTCGGCGGCAAGCGCGATGCTGAATCCGGCACCGAAAGCTGGTCCGTCGACAGCCGCGATGACGGGCATCTCAAGCTTGATGAGATCTCGAAACCAGTCCTGGATGTCCGTCATGCGACTGTGCATCATCAGGCCGGTCTTTTTCTTTGCCATGCCCTTCACGTCACCGCCGCCGCAGAAGGCGCCGCCGCGTCCGCCGATCACCAGGGCCCGGACATCGAGATCCTTGTGGTCGATTCCCTTGGTCAGGCGTCTGATGACGTCAGCGATTTCCCCGCGCATGACATCATCAATCGCGTTCTTGGCCGCCGGCCGGTTCAAGTAAAGAAACGCAATGCCGTCTTCAATGTTGAAATCGATCGTTTCATAAGTCATGCACATACCTCCAAAATTCTGACGTAACCGGCCATCCAGCATCCTCACCAAGGGCGGTTTGACTAGACTCCTAAATGCCGATTTGGCCGCTGCGACAGGAGGCAGAGAGTCTGGCCGCGGCGGCTTCGGTTTGATCTATTGCTGCTGTGGCAACAGCCGAGGTGTTCCCCAAAAGCGCCACGTTGTGCAACTCGACGCCCCTCCCCCCAGCACGTTCTCGAGCGCGCTTGGTCCGGCCGGCCCCAATGCGCAGGCCCACAAAGGAATGCAAAGCGGCTGGTGCCCCCGGACGTATGTTGAAGGCGTCGCGTGCATCTCGGCATTCATGCCGCAATGTGGCCGAAGGGGTCGGTCATACCCAGCGTGTGAAACTCTTCACAGTCTCTCGTGGCGGCTGATAGTTATTCACCAGCGCGGACTCGTCTGCATAGCCCAACGCCATGCCGCAAACCAGCATTTCATCGGAACCCGCGCCGATGAAAGGCGTGACGATCTTCGCGTAATTGTTCCACGCCGCCTGGGGACAGGTGTGCAGACCAAGGGTGCGCGCCGCCAGCATCAGGGTTTGCAGGAACATGCCGTAGTCGATCAAGGAGCCACGCCCCATGACGCGATCGATGGTGAACATGAGGCCCACCGGCGCGTCGAAAAAGCGGTAATTCCTCTGTGTTTGCGCATGCATCTTGTCCTTCTCGCCTTTTACGATTCCGAGAGCACCGTACAGGCCCCAACCGTTCTGGCGTCGTCGGTCGATGTAAGGTGAGATCCACTCAGCAGGGTAGTAGCCGTCCACCTCCCCATATTCGGCGGATCGCGAAGGATCTGCTTGCGTCGCTTCGTGCGCAGCACACACCTTCGCAACCAGTGCATCACGTTGATCTCCCTGCAGCACATACACTTTCCACGGCTGGGTGTTGGTGCTGGACGCCGCGCAACTCGCAACCCGCAGAATCTCTTCGATCTGCTGGCGCGCGACCGGCTTGTCGGCCAAGAACGCACGGCACGAGAAGCGGCTCTCGATGGCCGAGACCACGCTCGCCGAATCCCGCACGACCGTTTTGACTTTGGACAGGGTCATTGAATTACCTCCATTGTGTTCGGCACCTTAGACCGTGCCCACTTGGCGCAGCTCGGCGATCTGCCCAACCGAGAACCCCAAAAGTTCGTGTAGGACCTCGTCGGTATGCGCGCCGAGAGCGGGTGCTGGCTTGATTTTCGGCGACGGCGTCCCACTGAAGCGGGGCTGCACAGCTGGCATCTTTAGTTCGCCGATCGTCGGGTGCTCAACGCTGGCGATGCTGCCCCGGGCCTGGTAGTGCGGGTCTGCGACGATGTCCTTGATCGAGTAGATCAAGGAATAAGCGAGGCCCTTCTCTTCGAGAATCCGGCACACCTCCAGAACCGGCAGCGACTTGATCCAATCAGCGACGACCTGGTTGACTTCCTCGACGCACGCGGTGCGTTTCGCGTGGCTGGAAAAGCGCTCGTTACCGACAAGGACCGGAATGACTTCGCACAGGCGGCCGTACATGCGGTCGTTGGACACGGTCAGGACGATGTAGCGTCCATCGCACGTTTCAAAATGGTCACCCGGGGCGGCCGCGAAGTGAAGGTTGCCCGTCCGCTCGCGCGGCAGTCCTATCTTCTCGTACGCCGTGACCATCACGTCGGTAAAGCGGAACACTGTTTCGTACAACGAAAGATCGATTTGCTGACCTGTACCGCCGCACGTATCACGGTTGTAGAGCGCCACCATGATTCCAAAAGCGCCAAGCACCGCTGTCGAATAGTCGGCCATCGCCGTGCCCAGTTTGACGGGGGCGCGATCAGGATAGCCCGTAGCGTTCAGCGTGCCGCCCATTGCGAGGGCAATGCGGTCGTATCCTGCACGATTTGCGTAGGGACCGGTCTGGCCATAGCCGGAAACACTGAGCATCACCAGCCTTGGGTTCACTTGCTTCAGGTGCTCCCACGACAGGTTCCATTTGTCCAAGACGCCGGGGCGGAAATTCTCCACGAGCACATCGGCTTGCTTCAACATTTCCTTCAGAATCCGCTGGCCTTCGGGATGGTGCAGATCGAGCGTCACCGACTTCTTGTTTCGCCCTTCGACATTCCACCAAAGGCTTTCGCCTTCCACCATTGGCCCGATATGGCGTAGGGCGTCGCCACCCCGCGGTTGCTCGATTTTGATCACGTCGGCGCCCAAGTCTGCAAGCAGCGTCGCGGCAACCGGACCAGCAACCATCGTGCCGATGTCAATTACACGGATGCCAGCCAACGGCCCTTTATCTTTCGGTTCCATATTCAATCCCTTTAATCGTTGATGTCAGCCGAGCGGCCTTAGGTCAGGGCGATCGGCTAACACTGTGATAGTCGAGTGGCGGGCAGGACTAGTTGCCCTTGAACTGCGGAGCGCGCTTTTCTTTGAAGGCGGCCAGCCCTTCCACACGATCGGCCGAGAAGTGGTGCAGGTTGCTCAAGGCACGCTCATAGCGCAGACCAATGGCCATGGGCTGATCCAGCGCATCATTTAGCGCCTGCTTCATCCGAGCCAGAACCAGCGGACTCTTTGTCGCGATTTTCTTGGCAAGCGTCGCCACGGCATCAATGAAGCTGTCATCAGCGACCACCACGTTAACGAGGCCGAGCGCCTTCCATTCGCTGGCAGGATGCATGTCGCCCGTGAACATGAGGAGCTTCGCGTTGTTCAATCCCACCTTCCTCGGCAAGCGCACAGTGGCGCCCGCTCCTGGGAATAGGGCGTAGTTCGAATGGGCATCACCAATCCGGGCGGACTCGGCGGCGATCACGATGTCGCAGGCAAGCACGAGTTCCAGCCCGCCGGCGACCGTGATTCCGTTGAGAGCGGCGATGACCGGTTTGGTGGACGCTTCGATCAGCTCGGTCAGCGCGCCGATGGCCTTCACGAATTCGGCACCACTTTCGGGGCGGCTCCTGGCGGGGTCCTTCAAGTCAGCGCCGGCGCAGAAGGCGCGACCCTCGCCTGTCAGAACGATGACACGTACATCCGGGTCGGTCTGAGCATCGTCAATCGCCCGCGTCAATGCGTTTACAAGCGACAGTGTCAGCGAGTTCAACGCCTGTGGTCGATTCAGTTTCAACCACAGCACGCTCTCGTCCTGTTGGCGATGAAGTTCTTCAGTGTTCGATGTAATTTCCACTTTTTGGCTACCTTTCCGAGTTCATTTGCAGGCTGACTAACAGGCTTCTTATCGCAGGCCGAGGGACTTCGCGATGATGCCGCGAAGCACTTCTCTGGTCCCGCCGCGGATCGTGCAGGAAGGTGCATGCAGGATGACGTTGGCCAGCGCCGCGCTGTAGGCCTGCGAGGCGCCCGGCTCCGGTTCGGTCTGCAGGACCAATCGAAGGGTCTCTGGAATCTCCTGTTCGAAGCAGTTACCCAGGTCCTTGACCAAGGCAGCATGCAATGCGGCATCCTGGCCATCGGTGATCATCGTGGCGATCGAGCGCGACATCCGCCTCAGCGTTGAGAGATGAGCGACCAGGCGCCCTACCGTCCGGGCGCCTTCACTCGACGGCTGCTGCTTGAGCGCGGCGACGAATTCCTCGACTGCTCCCATGTGGGACATGAACCGGTCCGGCCCGCTTCGCTCAAGCGTCAGCTCGCTCGTGACCTGTTGCCAGCCTTGGCCTTCGACGCCAATGAGGGCATCGTCAGCGAGGAATACGTCCTGGAAGTGCACTTCATTGAAGTCGTCGTCTCCGGCGATGTTGACGATCTGCCGGCATGTGATGCCGGGCGTCTTCATGTCGACCAGAAACTGGCTTAACCCGGCTTGCCGCACTTCACTCGCGGGCGCCGTACGGCACAGCAGAATCATGTAGTGAGCGCGGTGCGCGCTCGACGTCCAGATCTTGGCACCGTTCACAACCCAGCCACCGTCCACCTTCGTGGCACGCGTGCGCACTGAAGCGAGATCCGACCCCGAATTCGGCTCGCTCAGGCCGATGCAAAAATAGCTTTTCCCGGCGGCAATCTGGGGGACGATCTCCTCGCGCTGCCGTTCGTTGCCGAACCGTAAGAGCAACGGCCCGCTTTGTCGCTCGGCCACCGCATGGGCAAAAATGGGGGCACGAGCGGCAAGCAGTTCCTCCAGCACGACGAACCGTTCCATCAGTCCATAGCCGCCACCGCCATAGCGCTTGGGAAAGCCCATGCCGATCCAGCCGCGTTCGCCAAGTGCTTCGCTGAATGCGGGATCAAAGCCGCCAAAGGTAGCGGCGCCATGCCGATCGCCGTGCCAGCCGTCAAGAAACTCGCGCACTTCAGCTCGAAGCCGCTCGCCAATCTCGGACCCCCGCGGGCGCGCAAAGGAAAGGTTGTTCATCGTGCTGCTCCCGTGACTGTTCCGCTTGCTGTCGGCACCACTGTGTGCCAGAGGGACTGTCCGGGGTCGCCGGCCAGGATGCGTTCGCCAAGCTCGCGAGACCAGAAAGCCTCGTTGCCACACTCATCACGCCAGGACCAAAGCCGCTTGGTGAATCGGTGAAGTTCGTGCTCCTCAGTGAAGCCGATGGCTCCGAACACCTGATGCGCAATCGCACAGGCCTGCCCAGCCGCTTCGCCGGTTCGAATCTTGGCGCTGGCGGCGGCAATGCTTTGCATGAGAGGCTCGCCCATCGCAGCCAGCGATTCATCGATCGCCTCGCAGCCAGCTTCCGCCGCGGCGCGCGCCGCCGCCGCCTGTGTCGCCAACACGGCGATGCTCTGCTGGACGGCCTGGAACTTGCCAATCGCTCGGCCGAACTGCACGCGAAGGTTGGCGTAGTCAACGGCGAGAGCGAGGGACCGTTCGATCGCTCCGGCCATGAGCGCGCTGCGCAGGATGGCTGCAAGGCAAAGCAGCTCATGCTCGCCGAAAGGCGCAGGGGCCACCGCCTCTGGCACAACGCTATCAAGCACCAGCGTGTCGCGCGGCTCGCCGGCGAGATTGCGCCCTGATGTGACAGAGACGCCTGCCGCACCCCGTGCCACCACGATCAGTTGAGCGGCAGTGCCAGCCCCCACGATGAATGCGACATGCGTGCATGCGTCGCCCCATGGCACACGGGGCAGCGTGCCGTCGACGCGCTGGTCGTTGCCTGCTGCACTCACCCGGACCTGCTCGTTGAGCACCGATGGCGCAATGGTCGGCAGGCTTGCGCCCTCGACGCCGGCAAGGTTCATAAGCCAGTGTCCAACCATCGCCTCCGCCAGCGGAGCGGCTGCCGCATGCTCTCCCGCAAGCATCAGAAGCCCGCACGCATCCGCCCAGCTCACGCCCGCGCCGCCTTTACTCTCAGGCAGCAAGGCCTTGTCGAATCCGGACTCTTGCAGAACGGCCCACAGGTTTTCGGGCTTGTCCGCCAGTATCCGGCGGGCTGCTTCATGCAGCATGTCACGCGTCTCATCACTCATCGTTTGTTCCTTATTGTTGTTTTTGTCACGTCAGACTGGATCCCAGGTGAAGATGTCGCGCGACTTGTCCAGCGGAAAGAACGAGGGTTTCATCATGGGCAGCGCCACTTCGAGGCAGGTATCGACAGTCCAGCCTTCGCTGCGATGTGCGGTACGGATCGGCCTAGGCTGTGAGAACAGGAAAATCTCGTTGCTGCGAACGCCGAAGATCTGACCCGACACGCTCTGAGCTTCGTCGGTGAGCAGCGCGCAGGTGAACGGTGCAATCTTGGCAACTTCCATGCGCTGGTTGACCAGCGTGCGGGCCAGCCCTTCCGGCGTGTCGGTCGGAATCGAACTCACCATGCGGGTGAATGCGAATGGCGCAATGCAGTTCGACCGCACTCCGAAGCGCTCCATGTCCAGCGCAATCGATTTCGACAGGCCTACGATGCCCATCTTTGCCGCGGAGTAATTGGCCTGCGCGACGTTACCGATCAGCCCGGAAGTCGAAGTCATGTGGACGATGGCGCCCGACTCCTGGCTTTTAAAATGCGGCGCCGCGGCTCGGGCCATGTTGAAGCAGCCCTTCAGGTGCACCTTCACCACCGCGTCGAAGTCCTCTTCCGTCATCTTGTGGAAGATCCCGTCTCGCAGATTGCCGGCGTTGTTGACCAGCCCGTCGATACGTCCGTACGTGTCCAGCGCATGCTGCACGATTCGTTGCGCCGAGCTCCACTCTGCCACGCTGTCTGTATTGGCCGAAGCCTCACCACCGGCGGCCCGGATCTGATCCACGGTCTGCTGCGCTGGGCCTGCACTACCGCCCTCGCCTTCCATGCTCACGCCCAGGTCGTTCACGATCACACGTGCACCCTGGCGCGCCGCTTCAAGCGCAATTTCCTTGCCCACGCCGGCGCCCGCGCCGGTCACCACGATTACTTTGCCCAGCAGTCGCTGTGTCATATCAATCTCCAGATTTATCGATCAATCGTTCCGAGGAGCCAGTCGACCCGGTTCACGTAGTCAGGATGGTCACAACCGCTGCGGCCGAGTCACCGCCAACTTGCCCTCCGGAGTTTTGCGCCAGGCCAACCTTTGCCGACTTGCGTTGCCGCTCGCCCGCCTCACCGCGAAGTTGCTGCACGAGTTCGAAAATCTGAGCAGTGCCCGTCGCCCCGATAGGGTGGCCCCGGCTGAGCAACCCACCGCTCGGATTGATCGAAATCTTTCCGCCGAGGTCTGTGGCGCCGCTTCGCAGCAGTTGGACGGCCTCTCCGGGCGCACAGAGCTGTAACGTTTCGCAATTGATCAGCTCGCCTGGTGCGGATGCATCGTGGACTTCGACAACGTGAATTTCTCTCGGATCGATAGAAGCTGATTCATACGCCACCTTTGCAGCCCGTGCTGTAGCGTTGGGACCTGTCGGATCTGCCGAGCCCGAAACCAATGCAGAAGTAGCCACCCACACTGGTCTGGCACCCGTCAATTGCGCGGCAATGCGACTCGAACACAGAACGATTGCTGCAGCACCGTCACCGATCGAAGAGCACATCGGGAGCGTCAATGGGTTGCTGATCATGCGGGCCGCCAACACCTCTTCAACGGTCGTTGGCTTGCGGAATTGAGCAAAGGGATTTAGGGACGCTGCACGCCGGCTTTTGACCACTACTTGGGCTATGTCCGCCGATGTCGTTCCCGTTGCCTCCATGTAACGGCGGGTTCTCTCGGCGTAAATGTCCATGAAGATGGAGCCGCTACCTGACCCGACATGCTCGAGTTGCTTTTCTTCCAAATCTACCGCGGAACCGAATGCACCGAAGGACACCGCTTTGTCGACGTGGGTGAGCTTTTCCGCGCCAACCACCAGCACGACATCGGCTTGTCCGGCTTCCACGCACTGCCATGCAAGATGAAACGCGGTGCTACCTGTGGCACACGCGTTTTCAGTGTTAATCATCGGCTTGCCCATCAGCCCCGTGAATCTCAACGCAGCCTGGGCGCGAACCATTTCCTGCCCTGTGACAAGGCCAGCCGCCGCGTTACCAAAGTAAACCCGGTCAACGCGCCCGGCATCGATACCGGCATCTTCCAGCGCTATCTGTACAGCTTCTTCCGAAAGATTTCTGACCGAGCGGTCGAGAAACTTTCCAAAAGAAGTCATTCCAATTCCAACGATTGCTACACGATCGGACATGAGTGTCTCCAATTCATGAATAGTTAAGTAAGGACGTCGCATCCAAACCGTGGCGGTTTTGGATTAAGTGTTCTGTCAGCGTGCAGGGTCGTTGTTGGTCCGGCGCGCTGGGCCGTCGTATTCAACTTGGTCAAGCGTTATCTGGCGCCAGCCGGGCTCGCGCACGGACTCTTCGAATGCGTGGGCGAACAAGCCCGCAGTGCGCGGAATGACGATGAAAGCGCGAGCCAGCCGCCAGTCGATTCCCATGTCCGAGATGATTGCGCCGACCGCGGCATCGATGTTCGCCAGCAGCGGTCGGTTTTTCTTCTTGATCAGCGCCTTCTCCAGCTCGCGAGTCATCCGGACGTGATCGCCTGCAATCCCATATTCCTCGGCGAGTGCGAACAGCACCTTCCCGCGAGGATCGCCCTCGGGATGCTGCGGATGTCCGAAGCCATCCAGTCGCTTTTGGTTGGCAACGTACTCAGACGCCACATCCTCATAGCTACGTCCGCTTGAGGCTGCCTCGGACACCAGCTCCTGAACGTAGCGGGCGAACTCCTCGCCGGCACCCCCGTGGACGTCGCCGAACATCATGGCGCCTGCCGCGACCGAGCATTGGATCGGCACACCCGCGGCTTGCACGAACCGCGTGACCGTCGAGGACGGTGAAATACCGTGGTCGGCCACCGAGATGAACATCGCATTGATGATTTTCGACTCATTGCCCTTGGGGAGCTCGCCCTTGAAAAGCAGGTACACCATTGCCCCGAAGTCGATCTTGCCGACGAGATCGGTGAGGACGTCATAGCCCCTGACCACAGTGCCTTCGTGTGGAGAAGGATCCGCGATAGCGGTGCGCCAGTATTTTCGATCTGCTGTTTTTGTCGTGTTAGTCATGCAGTTCTCGATTTCAGTGAGAGGAGATTCAGGCGATTGATCTCGAACCTGTGAGGAAAAATCCTACTTCCCGGCGTCTGGATATAAAAACCTAACATCCACAATATGGATGTTTTCCTCCAAATTCTTCCGACAAGAAGCTCCACAGGGTTCGTTTCACGCCCCCGCTCGGCTCACGTCATGTTTGGAATTATGAGAAGTACGAACTAAAGCGGAACGAAGTGAACAGGCACGGAAATCGAGAGGGCCCCAACATTTGAGAAAATGGAGCCATGAGGAAAAAGCACTCAAGTATTCGTCGCAGGCCAAACGAAAGATGCAGCGCTTGTGCTTTTTTCGCGTAGCTGCACCGCACACCGCGACGACTCTGGCCAACACGGTGTCGGTGCCCGCGCGCGCGTCCATTGGCTCGGCAGCAAGCCAGATGAAATCGATGCGGACACTCCGGGGCGCTAAAAGCTGATTCTTGTCCTAAGAAAACTGCGGCTTGTGCCGGTTATTCGCGGGATGGGTGATAGCGAAACGCTGGAGGATTTAGGCGGGAACACGTACTAAAATTTCACAGCAAATCTAAGCGTTCCTGAATAGACAATATGTGCCGGTTGACGATTTGCATTGATTTCTCCTGCATCTCCTTTGTCATCCGACTGTCTAAAGAAGCAGTGGTGATCGCTCCTAGCACTTTTCCTACGCTGTTTCTCAATGTCACACCTATGCCAATAACGCCCGGAGCGCTGTAATGACCAATCACTGCATATCCGCGGTTTTGGGTAGCAGCGATCATCGCGCGCAACGTAGAAACGTTCAGCGAGCCGTAGCCGGTAAGTCGACGGGCGTTAGCGCGCAAGCACTCCTGTTGTTGGGCACGGGACAAAGTAGCCAGAATTGCCAACCCTCCTGCCCCGACGCCCAAAGGTTGCCGATGACCAACCCTGACCGCCACAACCTGGATTGGATAGCCACCGATGGCCCGCGCAACGCACATAGAGTCTAGGTCCATCTGAATAATCAAGAATGAACTGTTCCCCGTTTCTTCTGAAATGGCTTTCAAGACGGGATTGCAAATTGAGCGTAAATCCAGTCGGTCAGCAAACTGGGCCCCAAGTTCCCGACAGAACTCGCCGAGCACATACCGGGTTGAGCCAGTTGGGCGCGAAAGCAAGCCGTGCTTCATGAGCGACTGCACCATACGGTACGCAGTCGGTCGCTCCACACCGCTAAGCCTTACTAGATCAACCAGGCGCAGCCCCCTGTGGCTGTTGGCCGCTACCAGCTTTAACAGGCCAATCGACCGTTCAAGGCTTTGGGTTCCCGAACTCTGGGAAGCTGCTTCTTCTGAAGTTGACGTTTGGGAAGTCATGTGGGACCTGAGATTTCCATGATTGTTAGAATGCAGCTTAAATATCCATATGTTGGACGTTAAGCTACTAAAAGGAGGCTACCAGAGATAGGGTTCCTCTGTGTTGAACCACACAGTTACGAATCGCATATCTTGTGACCGTTTATCAAATTACGGAGATCGACAGGGTTGAATCAACAGGAATTTAGCTGGGAGCGTAGGTCTCTATGATGACACTTGATCAGAGCGAGCTTAGCCAGCGCGTCACGGACTTCACGGCTGAGACGGCGGACGAGCTCGGTGACTTGCTGGCTCCTCAACCAAGGTCAGACCGTCTGAATCCGGGGAGCAACTTCATCCAAGCTCGCCAGTCGACTATTGTCGGCGGATCAGCCGTTTTTCAACCAAACATCATCGCTAAACACGTCCTGGGCAGCCATAAACACTATGCACTACGAAACCGTTCTTTTTAGTATTGAGGAGGGCATTGCTCGGCTGGTGCTTAATCGGCCGAGTAAGCTCAACAGTTTTTCTGAAACCATGCACCACGAGATTGCGGAGGTGATGCACTATTTGATGCAGGCCAATAACGGCGTACGCGTTCTATTAATTACTGGGGCCGGACGGGCGTTCTGTGCTGGGCAAGACTTGTCGGAAGGTCAAATGTCCGGCGGGAGTACCGTTGATCTCGGTATTACCGTGGCGCGTTACTATGAGCCACTCGTAAGAAACTTAAGAGCCCTGCCCATTCCGGTCATTGCTGCGGTGAACGGAGTAGCCGCCGGAGCCGGAGCGAATTTCGCACTGGCTTGCGATATCGTCGTAGCGAAATCCTCTGCTTTCTTTTTGCAGCCTTTTGTTAACCTTGGCCTACAGCCAGACACTGGTGGTACGTACTTTTTGCCGCGCCTAATCGGCAGTGCCAGGGCAATGGGGCTATCGTTGTTAGGTGACAAACTTAGCGCGGACCAAGCAGAGCAATGGGGGCTGATTTGGAAGTCGATTCCGGACGAGGAGTTTGACACTGCCGTGGAGACGTTAGCACGCAGGCTGGCATCAGGTCCGTCGTTAGCTCATGCCCACATCAAGCAGGCGCTGCACGCCAGCATAGGTAACGATCTGGATCAACAGCTTGCATTGGAGCGCGAGAGCATGCGTACGCTAGGAAATAGCGCGGACTATATCGAAGGAGTCGGTGCTTTCCTGGAAAAACGATTGCCTCGCTTTAACGAGCGCTAGGCTCGATATGGACTCAAAGCCCGTTTGCCCAACGCATCCCGTATAGCTTCTTGTAGCGGCCGCTTTCTTTGCCGCGCCCGGCTTTTGAAAATACTCAGAAGTACCAGCATTGTGCTTGACTCGAGCTTGAACGGGCGCGGTAGGGACGGCAATTACCTGCCGCTCCCTGCACAGGTCCGTACGTGCGGAACTACCGCATACGGCTCCTGCCTCGCCTGTGACGCGAAGCGATCCTCAGGGTAAGGATGTGCATTTCTGGGGTTCGCTGGTAGCACCATCGCCGGCGATCAACCCTTCGCGCTCTTGACCGCCGCGCGGTAGGCCCGCTCCGCCCACTGCTGCAGTTGCTCATGATCCTCAACTACGTCGGCGGGCACTTCCCAATAGGACTTCAGCGCATGCTCCTCGCCTTCGCTCACGTAACCCAAGGGATGGGAACCTGCGGTCTCGTAGTTCTTGCGCGAGTCGTTATCAACCTTGAAATAGAGGCACCCATGCCAAGCCATGGCAAAGACATGATCGTGCCGATAAAGTGCAACGGCACCGAACAGAGGCCGTGTCGTGATCTTTGCCCAGGACGAGAGCTGGTCTACATAATAATCTGCAAGTGCTTGGGTTTTCTGGGATTGCTGGGTCATTGCTGGGTTCCTTTTACTGAGGTGACTTTTCCGGCGCAGTCCAGACTAAGATCGTCTGCTCATCGGGATCGATACGTCGATGCTTTTCAGGTGATGCACCTGAGTGCCACGCACTTCGATAGCTTGAATCGCCCTCTAGCTCACGCCCTGTCCTTTTTGGGCCTGTCACGCTCCGGCATCGTTTCGACGACCAACTGATAGGAAGTCTCGATCAGTTCAGTGATCAACTGCGGGGTGATGCCCCGGCCCACGCCGATGGAGATCCAGTGTCCCTTGTCCAGGTAGCGTCCGGTAGTCACCGTTCGGAAGTGATCACGCAGCGCACTCGCATGATGTGGATCAGCTTTTAGTGTGATGATTCTCTCGTCGGGATCATCGGTCACGATCATGAAAACTTTATCGCCAACCTTGTACACATCCAGCTTTTCCACGAATGGGCGGCCATGGCTTACGCCTGACAGCGACGCCGCCACTTTTCGAGCCAACGGTTGGAGCTGGCGCTGCGATAGGCTTCTAGTACATAGCCTCTGGCCACCAGAATCGCGGACGTTCATACGAATCCCTTTTTAGACAAGCCCTAGGACTTGCGTGTTTTCGTCAGAGGAGCGCATTGGCGATGATCCTTGCGGGTTCTTACTGAGGACTACCTCCGCAAGCAGCGAGAAGAGCAGCGTTCCGCGATCAGGAGGCCGATGGCGTTGTCATGGACTGCGTTATTGCCCAGTTCGAATGCACGATACGCCATGTGCCCTTGATCTTCCGGTAGACCTCTGTCGCATTCCAGGCGCGTAACAACTGCTCTTCGCCGTTGGCATCCGCGACATAGCTACGCAGGTTGTAGCTCAGGACGGCCAAGTCACTTGCCTCGCTAGTGATCACGTGTGGGTTGAGATACTCACTGCGCACGATATATGGATTCTTATACAGTTTCTGGATGTGCTCGACGACGGCGTCGCGCCCCACCAGCAGGCCATCGAGAGCAGGATCGAAGTAGCTAATGTCCTCATGGTAGTTGTCGAGATAACCGCGGTTGTCTCCTGCACTCCACCGATCATTGAGCGAGCGCTCCAGCTCAAACACTTCCTGCGCGGCCTTTTGAAGGTTGTTATTCATAGCTAGTTTCCCTTTAGCCTGAAAATGATACTTTCGCGCACCCTCATATAATAAATAAAGGCACAAATTACGTTTTTCAGATACTTTTCGGACAAATCTGGTCGTAACAGAACGTGATCTCATCGTTGAAAGGACTCTATGAAATGACGGGATCATCAAGGAATCAGGTCAAGGAAATTCGTTACCAGCCCGAAGGTTCGTACCCCTATGGCCTGGAGGTGTTCCGGGTCTCAGACCTGCGTCGACGGACAAGCCCGAAAGGCATGCGCCGAACGTACGGCTACACGTTCTATATGCTGATACTGGTGACCGGAGGCCAGTGCAATCAAATGCTAGACTTCCAGGCCTGCTCAGGCGGGGCTGGGAGCATGATCATGGTTCGCCCTGGGCAGGCGCATAACTTTGGAGAGGGCGAAGATTGGGATGGCTGGATAGTGTTAGTACGTCCGGATTTTCTTCGGGCCGAGTCATCCCGTGAGGATCCTCGCACGGGATTCGATATAGATCGATTTCCAGCCTACGTCCGCATCGATGCCGTGGATCTAAAGCGTGCAGAATCCGCCATCGAATGGATGAGGCAGGACGCGGCGTTCAATGACGAAAGCAGCTCAGAGCATTCGCAGCATGATCCGGGCCGACCGGCGCAATTTGTCGAGGACATACAGTCTCATCTGCGATATTGCTTTTATGCGCTGGTTTCATGGATTGCTATTACCTATAGGGACAAACGTACGGATGACCTGCGGAGGCGACCAGCGGTGATGCGTTTCCATCATTTCAAGGCCTTGGTAGAGCAGCATTTCGTAGAGTGGAAAAGCATCGGTGCATACGCGATTGAAATGGGGTGCACCGAGAGAAGCCTTACGCGTGCCACGCTGGACGCTGAAGGCATCAGTGCTAAGGAGTATGTTTCACGACGCCTTGGTCTGGAGGCGAAGCGTCTACTGATACACACTGATTGGCCCGTCGGCGTGATCGCCGATCATCTCGGCTTTAAAGAGGCAACGCATTTCAGTAAATTTTTCAGGCGCGTCGCAGGATTTACGCCTCAGCAATTCCGATCTGCAAATGGAACCAGCACACACCCTTAACGGGAGAACTGAACTCATGACTAATACCGCTGCCCACTCGATCCGCTCATGGCTGGGAATCCCCTACGCCAGCGCAGAACGCTTTCGCCGACCCACTTTGCTGCCGTTCAACCCGGACCTACCCTATGACCAGAAGGGGCCCGCGCCGCTCCAAGTCGGCGACACGAGCTGGCTCGAAGCCGACAACGGCTTGAGCGAGGACTGCCTGAACCTCAATGTCTGGGCACCCAAGGACACCGGCGACGAACAGCTCCCCGTGATCGTCTACATCTTCGGCGGGGGCTTCGAAGTCGGCGCAAACACCCAGACCACCTCAAACGCTTCGGGTCTGGCCGCGACCGGGCGCGCCATTGGGGTATCCCTGAACTACCGGCTCGGCCCTTTGGGGTGGCTCTCGCTCTCCCATTACGGGGGCGTGCTCGCGGACGCCACCAACCTCGGCCTGCAGGACATCATCACCGCACTCAAGTGGGTGCAGGAGAACATCGCCCAATTCGGCGGTGACCCTCAGAACGTCACCGTCACCGGTCATAGCGCTGGAGCGTACTGCACGACCGCGCTCCTCGCCGCTCCGACCGCCGACGGTCTCTACCAGCGCCTTGCGGCGTTTTCCGGCGGTGCGTCCCGTATCGTTCCGGCCTGGTGGGCCGAAGAGCTCGCGATCACGTTCCTCACAGAACTCGGCATCGCGGACGATCCCGAAAGGCTGCTCACTTTGGATCCGAAACTTCTCATCCAGACATTCATCAAGGTCAGCCCGCGTGAGTTCGGGCAGAGACACAGCATCGATAACACCACGACAAGCATCGTCGATGACCACACGCAACCTGGTGCCGTTCTTACAGGCCATCCCATGCGTGCCATCGAGGCCGGGAGGCGCTCTGACATCGACATCCTGTTCAGCAGCACCACTCACGAAGTTGACTGGTACGTCATCAACGATCCGACGTTCGACCCGGGCAGCATCGACAACATCATCGATGTGTTCGCCTTGAAGGGCCGCATTCCCAGAAGCCGTGCTCGGCGCATCGTTGCCACCTATGACGTCAATGGACGCACTCCGGCGGAGGTTCGTGGAGCACTGTATACCGACTATTCCTTCACCCTTCCAGCCGCACGTGCGGCGCTTGCCCACGCCGCCGCAGGCGGAAATGCCCGTCTGCTCAGCGTTGGCCCTGTCGAGGGTGCGCATGCGGTACACGGCACCGAGATGTACGGTATCGTTGGACAGGAACGCCCCGGGCAAAGCGACGAGCAAGCCATCCGCGACACCTTTGTCTGCAACGCCCTCCTCGACTTCGCCGAAGGCAAGCACGACCGGCTGTGGAATGCAGTGACCACGGAACCCACCTCACACGGCATCGGCAACCCACCATACGACCCTACTGCCCACTCGGCCGAAGTCCTGCGCACGTTCGCGGGCATCGAACGCACCTGATCTGCCATAAATCGCCGCAACAAGTTCGACCAAGAACGCCGCGGACGAGGGCGATCAAAAAATGCCCCAGACAAAGAAGGACAATTATTGGTACTTCGACATGAAGGCAGCATCGGTACCGATGTTGACAGCGTTCCCTTCAACGAAGTACGGCAGGCACCAAAAAATATCAACTATCAAGCCCGTCTGGCGTCTGGCGCTGTCGTCGAAACGGCAGACGCCTTGCGCCGTGTCATACTGCTACCTCCTTGACTTCTTGCATCCCGGTGAATCGTCTTGCGTCGATTCGCAACCAGTTCGGCCGCGTTACGCACCGGCTTGCCCTCGATGTGAACATAGCGGATGAACATGGCCAGGGTCTTGTCTGCCGTTGAACGCAATATTCGTGGCAAGCGGGTTTGCGATGACTGCGAAACGCTGATCCAAGCACCTGTACCGGCGCAGGTCATTGACAAGGGCATCCCGACTGCCGGATTACTTGCCCACGTCATGATCGCGAAGTTCGCTGATCATCTTCCGCTTTACCATCAGGAATCGATTTTTGGTCGCGCTGGCTTGGCGATTCCACGCTCGACTTTAGCTCAATGGGTGGGCGTTACGGGCGTGCAGTTGCAGCCCTGGTCGATGCCCTGCGTGACGTAGTGATCGGGCAGCAGGTCGTGCACTCGGATGAAACACCCGTGCAAATGCTTGCTCCGGGCTCGAAGAAAACCCACCGTTCTTATGTTTGGGCTTACGCCACCAGCCAATTCTGCGAAACAGCCACTGTCGTCTACGACGTCAGCCCCAGTCGCGCCGGTGAGCATGCTCGCAACTTCCTGCAAGGCTGGAAAGGTAAGTTGGTCTGCGAAGATTTTGGCGGCTACAAAGTCAGTTTCGAACTTGGTGTTACCGAAATCGGCTGCATGGCCATGCGCGTCGCAAGTTCTTCGAACTGCACGCCACGAACAAAAGCCAACTCGCCGAGCAGGCCCTGCGTTACAACCAGTTGCTGTACGAAATCGAGAGCGAAGTGCGCGACCTGGAGTCGGATTTACGATGCCGAATACGGCAAGCAAGGGTCGTACCCATGATGGATAGGCTGCATGCCTGGATGATCGCCCAGCGTGATCTTGTGCCCGAAGGTTCGGCTATCAGCAGAGCACTCGATTACAGCCTGAAACGCTGGGCAGCGCTGTCACGCTACCTCGATGACGGGGTCGTACCCATTGATAATAATTGGGCCAAGAATCAGATCCGACCATGGGCTCTTGGCCGCAAGAACTGGCTCTTCGCCGGATCGCGACGCAGCGGAAAACGGACTGCGGCGATCATGAGCTTGCATTGCTCGCGGTGGCATTCTGCTGGGGTTTTGCAGTTTGATGATGCAATGCTCATCGGCAGGAATGAAAAAAGTCTATGCAGACTGTAAGAAAATCGCGGACTAAATCTTGTCACCCCCAGCAGAATGCTGAAGAGTTTCAATCAGCATATTCCCGCGCCACATGCATAGCAGAGCTCGCTAAGGTGAGCTTCACATAGCAGGTAGCGCGGGCGTAGAGCCTACTCAGGAAGGAACCGGTGCCTGAGCATCGATCAAGCTCTGGCTCTTCAGCTCCTCCCAAAAGGCTGCTGGAATACCGACCTTCATCGCCTTTACATTGGAAACTACCTGCCCCGGCGAACGCGCCCCCGGAATGATCGCGGACACTTGCGGATGTGCTGCTGCGAACTGCAAAGCAGCAGTATGAATGTCGATGCCATGTCGGCAGGCAACGGCCATGATTCGCGCGCGCTTTTCTACCGCACCGGGAGGTAGATCCTGGCTAAAATTATATCGGCTGCGACCTCCCAAAAATCCATCATTCAGTGGTGTTCCAACCACAACGCTGGTGCCCTTCCTTTTCAACGCAGGAAAGGTACTGCGCAACGCATCGCCGTGGTCAAGGAGGGAATACTGGCAGGCTAGTAACACGATGTCGGGAGTCGGGTCATCACTGGCCAATGCCTGAACCACAGCATTCGGTGTATTGACTCCGAAGCCCCACGCCTTAATGAGCCCCTCATCACGCATCTTTTCAAGCTCAACCATCGCCCCTGTGCGCGCAACTTGATACGCCGCTTCCCATCCACCCTCCAGTTCAGTGTTATCTGGCGAGAGGTCATGGATTAAGACGATATCGATACGTGGCAGCCCCAGTCGCTGCAGGCTGTCTTCTACGGAACGACGCGCGCCTGCTGCGGTGTAGTCGTATCGGTAGTTGAAGGGCGCCGGCGACTTCCAAATGGCATGGTCCGCACGCTGACCACCAGAGGCCGTCAATACGCGGCCGACCTTGGTGGAGATCACATAGTCATCTGGATCTTTGCCATGCAGGAAACGCCCTAGACGATACTCACTCAAGCCAAACCCATAGAACGGGGACGTATCGTAAAGCCGTACGCCCGCCCCCCAAGCGGCCTGCAGAACCGAACTCGCCTGCTCGTCGCTGATCGGCGCAAAAATATTTCCGACCTGCGTCCCGCCCATACCAAAGCGTTGAGGTGTCATGTACCTCATTGCATGTGAGGGCAAATTGAGGGGCAGGTCTGCGCGTACAAGTCGCCCTTTTGTTCGCATCACGCTTCCGCGCTCTGTTAACGAAGAGGGCGCCGGGGCTGTAGCCACAGAACTGGCGCGACTCGATGCTGGCAGTAAAGCGGCTGCAACAGCACCCGCCGCCGAATAGGTAAGAAAATCTCGTCTGTCCATCCAACGTTCCTTTCGCGACTGAGGGTTCAGGGGCTCATCGAAGCCCGCATTCAAACTAGAAACTAGAGCAACGAGGAGTAATCGGTGAGCCTAATACGCCATATTTTCTGCATAATCCTGCCGATACGCTTGTGCTAGGCACGCACGCTCAGCACACTCAAATACTCCGTTAACAGGACGCATGTGATGACGAGCGGTTCCTTCTCGCAGTTTGGTGTCGGCCATGCGCATTCCCTGAGCGAGGGCGAACCCGTTCAGCCCAACGAACGCCTTCAGGCACTTAGAAGACTTATCGAAAAAGTCACAATCCAGATTGGTTTGAACGAGGTCTGCTCAACATCGATCCCCGGCCTGACTTTTTATCGAATGGCCGAACTGGGTACGCCCACGTACTGCGTTTATGAACCGTGCGTGGCAATCATTCTGCAGGGGGCGAAGGAGATCACGTTCGGTGAGGAAGTCTGTGAGTTCGGGCAGGGGACGTTTTTCGTCACTTCGGTCGATATACCCACATTGGCTCGCGTTACCGCGGCTAACGAGCAGACCCCCTATTTATCCGTTGTGTTGAAGCTCGATCTTTCCATGCTCAACGAGGTGATCCAGACCTTGGAACCACCCAAGCAGGAATTGGCTTCTGAAGCACGGGGCTTCGCATCTGGTGCGGCGTCGGGCGAGATGCTCGACGCATTCAATCGACTCTCCACACTAATCGAACGGCCGCTTGAAGCGGGCTTGATGTCGGATCTTATCAAGCGGGAAATATGCGTTCGGCTGCTGCTTAGTGGTGCGGGCCAGTGGCTGCGCAGCGTCACTCGCGATGGTTACCGTGACAAGGGCATCGTGAGAGCCATTGAATGGCTGAAACATCACTATGACAAACCGCTGCACGTGGCCGATCTCGCTCAACGATCAGGAATGGCCAGCTCCACGCTACACCACAATTTTCGCAAACTGACAGGCACCAGTCCCGTTCAGTATCAAAAATCGTTACGGCTGCAAGCCGCGCGCAGCCTGATGTTGACGGATCGGGTAGACGTGAACACCGCCGCGTTACGAGTCGGCTATGAAAGCGTCGCTCAATTCAGCCGCGAATATGCTCGGCGCTTCGGAGCCCCACCCTCGAAAGACATCAAGCACGCACGGGAAAATGGTGGGCGGCTCGATTAGCCGCACCAAGCATGGCACGGGTAGGTTCCCACAGCATAGGCAAGACGAGGGTGAAATACTGTGATGAACAGGAGCTCGGAAAGAAGTACTAACGGGTAAAGTCGACAGGATCGCTTGCGTATCTACGTTGGTTAAATCGCGCTGCCCCAAAGCGCCTGATCAACTCAATCAGGACGAAAAATACTTGCTCAGCATCTAGGAAACACTGGACAGCAACCGCACGGAAGCCTAGGTCACTTCAGTAGATCTTTAGACAGTACCTAGCGGGTCTGCCCTTTGATAGGAGGCTACCTCTATGTACGGATCTAACACCTATAGCTCTGATGAAAAACTGTTCTACAGACCCATCGAAGCGGCTATACGCTGGTGTGGTTTGGTAAATTACGAAACGAGCATTCTCGAGTTGACGTGGGATTATCCTGAGCGCCTCATGTCGGCCTTCCCCCAATGGCCCTATTTATACAAGAACTTAGAGAGAATTCTGGATGCAGTACGAAACCAGGAGTTGCGTTATGGGATGCTCGGCATCACCGTTTCACCTGGTACCCCTGTCGATCTCAAACTGCTGACCATCCGGCACTCGGATCTAAAGTCGTGGATGTTTCATCACTATCCGGAGGAGCGTCCCTCTTTTCTTTTTCACGAAATCACACCTGACCAGGAATCGATACGCTACGGGACATATCTGATTTTGCTAGCTGATAGGGACGCCCTACAGGTGCAGCTAAATTCTACCGAGACAAAGCTCCAGGAGCTCATGGCAGAACTGGCAGCTGCTGGATTGGAGCGAGAAAATATTCGCTCGCTTGCCGACTCGGCAAAAGAGATCAGCGGACAGAGTAAAGCCGGCTTTCTCAACGTAATTGGAGCTCTGGTCAATACCATGCTTGGCTCTACTGAAAGCGGAAGGCGTCATTCTATCTTCGATAGCCAAGCATCTATTGTCGACTCTATAACTGCGCATTACGGTGAGGTTCCCGGACTGAGCAAGCGTTCACTGGATGAAAAATTTGCGGCTGCCCGACGTAGTCTAAACCAAGCCAGGCCGTAAGGATTGCAATGCAATCCCGTCAATTGCATTGCAATGACTCAGCACATTTTCTGGTATTGAATCCAGGTCACTTACCACCACACGCCAATCGGCGCCAGGAGTGACCAGCATGTCCAGCCAATCCTCAACCATCGTCGAAACACCTCAATTGCAGGTCGAGCGTCACATCATGCGGCGTGACGAGGTGGAGCGAAAAACCGGCTTCAAGCGTGCCCACATTTACAACTTGATGAAGGAAGGTAAATTCCCTCAAGCCAAACGCATTGGACTGCGCGCTGTAGGCTGGGTGTCGGCGCTGATTGAAAACTGACCCACCCTGCCGATTGAAAATTGACCCAGGGCGGATTGCTGATTTTTGCTTCAGCAATTGTGGATAAGCTTAGCAGTCGTGTCCCAGTGCAGAGGCGCCGAAC
>NZ_JAHBDR010000114.1:0-15416 GCF_019956575.1 Pseudomonas sp. A-R-19 | reverse complement strand
CGAAGACGGTGTGTCAGCCACTATCCATTTCGGCTGAGCCACCGCTTTCGCGAGCAAGCCCGCTCCCACAGGGTTTGGTGGTGTTTTCAGTCGCGCTTGAGCATCACCGGCAACTGCGCCACCAGCTTCGCATTGTTCAACGGCGCGCGGATGAAGCCGCGCTGGGTGCCGTCCGGTCCGATCACCGCGAGGTTGCCGCTGTGGTCGACGGTGTAGTTCGGCTTGCTGGTGTCTGCCGGGATGAACGGAATGCTTACCGCGTTGGAGATTTTTTCCAGCTCATTGATCGACGCCGGGGTCAGGCCGATGAACTGCGGGTCGAAGTAGCTCAGGTACTGCTTGAGCTGTTTGGGCGTATCGCGATTGGGGTCGACGCTGACCAGCACGATTTGCAGTTTATCCACAGCCTCGGGTGGCAATTCGCTCTTGATCTGCCGCAGTTGGGCGAGAGTGGTCGGGCAGACATCCGGGCAGAAGGTGTAGCCGAAAAACAGCAGGCTCCACTTGCCTTTCAATTCATTGATCGTGACCGGCTGACCGTCCTGATTGGTCATCGTCACGTCCGGGAGGTTACGGCTCTGCGGCAGCAAAATGATGCCGGCGTCGATCAGTGCCGTCGGGTCGCCCTGGTTTTTTCCGGACAACACCTTGTTGACGGTCAGGCCCAGGATCAGTGCGACCAGGGCGACGAGAATGAAGACGGTTTTCTGGGTTCGAGTCATAGGTTCAACAATAAGTAGTGGTCTACGAGCAGGGCGATAAACAGCAGGAACAAGTAGTAAATAGAGTACTTGAACGTGTTGATCGCCGCGTGCGGCCGAGTGCCACGGTACAACACCACGGCCCAATGCAGAAACCTCGCGCCCAGCCCGAGCGCGCACACCAGGTACAGCGTACCGCTCATGTGGATGACATAGGGCATCAGGCTGACGGCGAGCAACGCGAAGGTATAAAGCAGGATATGCACCTTGGTGTAGTGCTCGCCATGGGTAACCGGCAGCATCGGGATGTCGGCCTTGGCGTATTCCTCTTTGCGATGGATCGCCAGCGCCCAGAAGTGCGGCGGGGTCCAGGCGAAGATGATCAGCACCAGCAGCAGCGGTTCGGCGCTGACGTGACCGGTGGCGGCGGTCCAGCCAAGCAATGGCGGGGCCGCACCGGCCAGACCACCGATGACGATGTTCTGCGGGGTCGCGCGCTTGAGGAATCCGGTGTAGATCACCGCGTAACCAAGCAATGAGGCGAGGGTCAGCCACGCGGTCAGCGGGTTGGTGAACGCCAGCAGCATGGCTTGCCCAAGCGCCGCCAACAGCAGCGCGAACGTCAGCGCGGCGGTCGGCGAAACCCGGCCTTCGGCGAGCGGCCGTTTGTGGGTGCGCGCCATCACCGCGTCAATGCGCCGGTCCACCACATGATTGACCGCCGCCGCGCCACCGGCACACAGGGCGATGCCCAGGTTGCCGAAAATCAGTACCGTCCACGGCACGCCGGCACGGGTCGCGAGGAACATCCCCACCAGTGAAGTGATGAGCATCAGCACCACTACCTTGGGTTTGGTCAGCTCCAGGTAGTCACGCCAGATCGCCTGACTGGGACGTTCGCCGATCAGAATCGCCATGGCATCTCTCCTTTTATTGTTATGGGCCCGGCTGAGTGTTTACGCGGGCTGAAACGCCAGCGCGTTGGCTGCTTGACCCGAACCAGACTGGTTCGGGCGTGGTAATTGACCAGCACCATGGTCAGCAACAACGCCGCGCCGCCCGCGTTATGCGCGACGGCCACCGGCAGCGGCAGATGGAACAGCACGTTGCTGATACCCAGGGTGATTTGCGCGCCAAGGGCAATCAGCACCATGCCCGCCAGGCGCGTCATGCCGACCACCTTCAATTGCCAGGCCAGGCCGAGCAACACCAGGGTGACCAGCAGCGCACCGATGCGATGGGTCAGGTGTATGGCCGTACGGGCATCGCTGTCCAGTTGCCCGCCCAGGTAATTCGGGCCGATGTGTTGGGTCAGGTGAAAACCGTTGGCGAAGTCGGCCGGTGGCAACCACTGACCGTGACAGGTCGGAAAGTCGATACAGGCTACGGCGGCGTAATTGGAACTGACCCAGCCACCGAGAGCGATTTGCCCGATCACCAACAACAGCCCCGCCGTCGCCCAGTGCTGCAAACGTCGTGGCACGGTCAGCGCCGGCAGTACGCCGGACAGGCGCAAGGTCAGGAGAAACAACAGGCTCAAGGTCGCGAAACCACCCAGCAGATGCCCGGTGACCACCTGCGGCCAGAGCTTGAGCGTGACCGTCCACATGCCGAACGCGGCTTGGCCAAAAACCACCGCCAACAGAAACAATGGCAACTTCACCGGTTGCCCCGGATGGCGGCGATGCAACCACGCGCGAGCGGCCAGCACCGCGATCAACACCCCCAGCGTGCCGGCGAAGTAGCGGTGGATCATCTCGTTCCAGCCCTTGTGGGCCTCGACCGGAGTGTCCGGGAAGTGCAATTCGGCATGGGCCAGCTGGGCTTCGCTTTTCGGTACGCTGATGAAGCCGTAGCAGCCCGGCCAGTCCGGGCAGCCGAGACCAGCATGGGTCAGACGGGTGTACGCGCCGAGCAACACCACAATCAGTGCGAGCAAGGTGGCAAACAACGCGAGGCGAAATCCAGGTTTGGCCATGACGATGCCCTTATCCGATATTCGACAGTTTCAGCAGGTGACGCAGGTCGTTGAGCAGGTCCTTGCCCTTGACTGAGGGGTCGTAGCGCAGCACCAGATTGCCGTGAGGGTCGATGATCCAAAGGTGCGGCGCGTCATTGCTCTGAGCGCCTTTGATGTAGGCCGGCAAGTCCAGTGAATAGCGTTGCAACTGCGGGTACTCGCGTTGAAGTTTAGTCTCGTAATCGGGGTTCAGCGTCTGCGCGGCGGCCAATGCATGGCTGGCGCGGGAAGCATCGCGCCCCAGGCCGATCTGGACCTGCCGCGCCAGATACACCAGTTGCTGGCAGTCCACCGCGCAATCCTTGGGCGCCGTCACCAGGATCTGCCAGCGATCCTCCTGCGCCTGTACGCCGATGTCCGCGCGGGTCTGGCCGTTGCCGATCAATTCGCCGTGATAACTGCGGCCCTCGGGCACCCAGAAATTCAGCTTGTACATGCCGGTGGCGAGGATCATCGGACCGATCACCCCGAGCAGGATCAGCAGCAGCTGCAAGCGGCCCTTGCGCCGGTTCACCGACGGTTTCGCCTCAGACATGCTGGGTGGATTCATGGCCGCTCCCATGGTGTTTCTCCTTTGCGTTGTGCCAGCCGAGATAGAGATAAAGACCGAACAGGGCGATCGCCATGGCGAACCACTGCACGGCATAAGCGATGTGTTTTTCCGGACCCATGGCGACTACTGGCCAGTCGGCCTGATAGGTGGCCGTGCCGGTTTCGGCGCGTAGTTCGTAGGCAAAGCCTTCGCGGTTCAGCGTCCTCCAGAGGCTGGCCGGTTCGACGGCCGTAATCAGCTTCGGCCATGTCGACGTCGTCGGATCTGCGTGTAATTGGAACGTCGCGCCGGGAGAAACGTAGACCCACGCGTCGAGGCTGACTGCCTCGGCAGGGGTTGTGAATTGTGGGGGTGTGCGGCGTTCCGGCCATGGCAGCCAGCCGCGATTGACCAACAGCCAAAGCCCGGTGGCCTGATCATGAAACGGTTGCAACAACTCGACGCCGACCCGGCCGTTGCGCTGGCTATTGTCCAGCAGCAGGCTGTGTTCGGCATCGAACTGGCCATGCAAACGTACCCGGCGGAAGGCCGGATCGGTGATGCTCTGCAGCTCGGTGCTGGCCATCGGCTCGGCGGCGCGGCGTTCGGCATAGTTTTGCAGCAGCGCGCTTTTCTCCGCGCCCCGGCTCAATTGCCAGAACCCCAGGGACACCAGCAGCGGCAGCAACAGCCCCACTACCAGCGTTGGCACGATACCCGGCCGAAAGCACTTCATGGCATCGCCAGAAAGTCGGTCATCGCGATAGCTATACTCAAGTGCATCGCTTGTTCCCCCGGAGTCCCACCATGCTCAAAGCAGCCATCGTCCTGATGCTGATTGCCACGGTTGTCAGCCTGTTCAGCGGCCTGTTTTTTCTGGTCAAGGACGACAGCCACTCAAACCGCCTCGTCATTGCCTTGAGTGTACGTGTCACTCTGGCCGCCATTACCCTGGGTCTGATCACCTGGGGTTTTTTCAGCGGCCAGCTGGTTTCTCATGCCCCCTGGTAGCTTGCTCGTGAAGGTGTGTCAGTTACCCCGATTTCGACTGATAGACCTTCGCGAGCTAGGTCGCTCCTACAGCACGTAGACGAAAACGAACAACCCGATCCACACCACATCCACGAAGTGCCAGTACCAGCTCGCCGCTTCGAAGCCGAACTGGTGCTCGCTGTCGAAGTGCCCGCGCATGACCCGCATCAGCATCACGAACAGGATGATGGTGCCGATGGTCACGTGGGCGCCGTGGAACCCGGTGAGCATGAAGAACGTCGCGCCGTAGATGCCCGAACCCAGGGTCAGGCCCAGCTCGTGGTAGGCGTGCATGTACTCTTCGGCCTGGAAGGTGAGGAACGCACAGCCCAGCAGTACGGTGAGCGCCAGCCACAGCTTGAGTGCACCGCGATGGCCCTTTTTCAAGGCATGGTGAGCGATGGTCACGGTCACGCTGGAGCTCACCAGCAACACGGTGTTGAGCAGCGGCAGGCCCCAGGGGCTAATGACTTCCTTGGGCGACGGAAACAATTTCGAGTCCGGGTTATTCAGCAGCGGCCAGACGAATTCGAAGTTCGGCCACAGCATGTGCGCGATGCCTTTTGTGCCCTCACCACCGAGCGCCGGACCAGAGACGTGACGTACATAAAACAGTGCGCCAAAAAAGGCGATGAAGAACATCACCTCCGAGAAAATGAACCAGCTCATGCCCCAGCGGAACGAGCGATCCATCTGTGCGCTGTACAAGCCGCCACGACTTTCCTTGATCACCGTACCGAACCAGCCGAACAGCATGTAGGCCACCATCAGCCCGCCGATGAAAAAAATCAGCGGCCCGTGGGATTCCGGGCGCGCCGCTTTCAGATCGTTGAACCAGGTGGCCAGGCCGTAGACGGTAGTGACCATGCCGAGCGTGGCGATGATCGGCCATTTGCTCTGGGCGGGAACGTAATAATGTTCATGAGTTGCCATTTATTGTTCTCCTTATCGGGCACGCTCAGCCGCCAGTGTTTACAGCTACCGGTGGATGTCGGGCGGTGATATCGAACAGCGTGTAAGACAGCGTCAGGTGCTTCACATCCTTGGGCATGTCACGGTCAACGATGAAACGTACCGGCATCTCGATCCGCTGACCGGGCTGCAGCACTTGCTGGGTAAAGCAGAAACATTCGGTCTTGTGGAAGTACGCCGCCGCGGTGCTAGGCGCGATACTCGGCACGGCTTGCGCACTCATCGGCTTATCGGTGGGGTTGTGGGCGATGAAGATCATTTCGTTCACCGCCCCGGGGTTGGCCGTCAGTTCATCGTGCTTGGGATAGAAATCCCAAGGCATGTCGGCAGTGTTGGTCGACAGAAACTGCACGCGCACCTGCCGCGAGGTATCGACCGTTTGCTCACCCTCGTACTGCCCGCCGGTCTTGCCATTGATGCCGAAAGCCTTGCACATCACGTCGTAGATCGGCACCAACGCAAACCCGAACACAAACATCGCCACCACCGCGATCAGCAAACGCGTGACCAGTTTCTTCAACGAAATTGAGTCAGCCATGATTCCAAACCTCTACGCATAACCCTGTAGGAGCCGGCTTGCTGGCGATGCAAACACCTCGGTGTATCGGCAACACCGCGTTATCGTTCATCGCCAGCAAGCCGGCTCCTACGAGGGCTTTGTTCATTTCACTTCCGGCGGCGTGGTGAAGGTGTGATACGGCGCCGGCGACGGGATGCTCCACTCCAGACCTTCAGCCCCATCCCACGGTTTGGCCGGTGCTGGCGGACCGCCGCGAATGGTCTTGATCACGATGAACAGGAAGAAGATCTGCGTCGCACCGAACATGAATGCGCCGATCGACGACACCATGTTGAAGTCGGCGAATTGCAGGTTGTAGTCCGGAATCCGCCGCGGCATTCCCGCCAGGCCCACGAAGTGCATCGGGAAGAAGGCCATGTTCATACCGATGAACGACAGCCAGAAATGCAACTTGCCGAGGGTTTCGTCGTACATGTGGCCGGTCCATTTCGGCATCCAGTAATAGGCCGAGGCGAAGATCCCGAAGATCGCCCCCGGCACCAGCACATAGTGGAAGTGCGCGACCACGAAGTAGGTGTCCTGGTACTGGAAGTCCGCTGGGGCGATGGCCAGCATCAACCCGGAGAAACCGCCAATGGAAAACAGGATCACGAACGCCACGGCGAACAGCATCGGCGTCTCGAAGGTCAGCGAGCCTTGCCACATGGTGCTGGCCCAGTTGAACACCTTCACGCCCGTTGGCACCGCAATCAGCAGCGTGGCGTACATGAAGAACAGCTCGCCCACCAACGGAATGCCGACCACGAACATGTGGTGCGCCCAGACGATGAACGACAGGAACGCGATACTCGCCGTGGCGTAGACCATCGAGGTGTAGCCGAACAATGGCTTGCGCGAAAACGCCGGAATGATCGAGCTGACGGCACCGAACGCCGGCAGGATCATGATGTACACCTCGGGGTGACCGAAGAACCAGAACACATGCTGGAACAGCACCGGGTCACCGCCACCGGCGGCACTGAAGAAGCTGGTGCCGAAGTGGATGTCCATCAGCATCATCGTCACGCAACCGGCCAGTACCGGCATCACCGCAATCAACAGGAACGCGGTGATCAGCCAGGTCCAGACAAACAGCGGCATTTTCATCAGCGTCATGCCGGGGGCGCGCAGGTTGAGGATGGTCGCGATCACGTTGATCGCCCCCATGATCGAACTGATCCCCATCAAGTGAATGGCGAAGATGAAGAAAGTCACGCTTTCCGGCGCGTAGGTCGTCGACAGCGGTGCATAGAAGGTCCAGCCGAAGTTCGGCCCGCCGCCAGCGGTGAACAGGGTCGAAACCAGCAGCAGGAACGCCGCCGGCAACAGCCAGAAGCTGAAGTTGTTCATCCGCGGCAAGGCCATGTCCGGCGCGCCGATCATCAGCGGAATCATCCAGTTGGCGAGACCGACGAAGGCCGGCATCACCGCACCAAAGACCATCACCAAGCCGTGCATGGTGGTCATCTGGTTGAAGAATTCCGGCTGGACGATTTGCAGCCCGGGTTGGAACAACTCGGCGCGAATCACCATCGCGAACGAGCCGCCGAGCAGGAACATGGAGAATGCAAACCACAGGTACAGCGTACCGATGTCCTTGTGGTTGGTGGTCAGCACCCAGCGCATCAGGCCTTTGGCGGGGCCATGGGCGTGGTCGGTGGCGGTATGAACATGTTCATCGATTACAGCAGTCATGTCCTGTCTCCTGCAAACAGATGGGCTGGGCAGGCCGGGATGCATAGCCCCGACCGGTTCCTTACGTGCGCAATAGACCGGGTCATTTGCTTTCCGCCTGTTTCAGCTCCAGCACTTCTTTAGGCGTGACCATGTCGCCCTTGTTGTTGCCCCACGCATTACGTTCATAGGTCACGACTGCCGCGATATCGACTTCCGAGAGTTGCTTGCCGAACGCCGCCATCGCGGTGCCTGGCTTGCCGTGGAAGACCAGGCTCAGGTGAGCGTCTTTCGGTCCGGTGGCGATTTTCGAGCCCTTGAGCGCCGGGAACATCGGCGGCAGGCCCTGGCCTTCGGCCTGGTGACAGGCCACGCAGGTGGTGTGGTAGATCTTGTCGCCGCGATCCTTGAGCTCGTCGAGCGTCCATTCCTTGCTGGTCAGCTCTTTGAGCTGCGCAGCCTCGACCTTGCGATCGGCCAGCCATTTTTCGTAATCGGCCTTTTCCTTGACCTCGACCACGGTCGGCATGAAGCCGTGATCCTTGCCGCACAACTCGGCGCACTGGCCACGGTAGATGCCGGGCTTGTCGATGCGGGTCCAGGCTTCATTGACGAAGCCCGGGATCGCATCGCGCTTGACCGCGAAGGCCGGCACCCACCAGGAGTGGATCACATCGGCGGAGGTCACCAAAAAGCGCACCTTGGTGCCGACCGGCAGCACCAGGGGCTTGTCGACTTCGAGCAGGTAGTGCTCGCCCTTGGTTTCCTTGTTGTGGATCTGGTCTTGAGGAGTGGTCAGGTTGCTGAAGAACTCGACGTCCTGGCCCAGGTACTTGTAGTGCCACTTCCACTGATAGCCGGTGACCTGGATATCGATTTCCGGCTCGCTGGCGTCGTACATCTTGATCAGGGTCGCGGTAGCGGGAACCGCCATGGCCACCAGGATCAGGAAGGGCACGATGGTCCAGAGGATTTCAACGGTGGTGCTTTCATGAAATTTTGCGGCCACCTGCCCGGTCGAGCGGCGGTGGAGAATCATCGACCAGAACATGGCACCAAAAACGATGATGCCGATCACCACACAGATCCAGAAAATGGTCATGTGCAGGTCGAATACTGCGTGACTGATTTCAGTCGCTCCAGGCGCCATATTCACAGTCCAGGCCGCTTGCGCCTGACTGAAAATCGACCACAACAGGAGGCCCATCCAGACATGTGGATGTCGCATCATTGCGGGTTCCCCTTATCGTTCTTGTTATCCCGCCGGCTTTCACCTGCGGCAAGGGAGCGGCTGCATCAGACTACGAACTTGAATCGCCGGGCCTTGCTGCACATGCAGTCGGGCGTCATCAGCTAACTCCATTCCACCCCGAGTATAGACAGCACCTCCGACCTCGCAACGCGAAGGCGTAAATCATCTGAAACAGCATTAACTTGCATTGCAGGGCACGAATGGAGAAGGATGCAGACGAGTGGTGGCAAATCGATATAACGGGGGCGTCTCAAGGATGAAATAATTATGACAAATGCGTCTTAGCATTTTTCGTAAGCCAGCTAAGTTATGTCTTCCCTATTTCATTGCCTTGTTCCCTGGAGTTTTCATGAACACCGCCGCATTGCGCGAGCAGATCCAAAAAGCCCAACAACACGAAGCCGAGACTGGCCTGCTGACACGTCAGCTGGAAAGCAAACTGCCGCATCTACACCCGTCGATCCAATTGCCGGAGACCGATACCAACGGCGTGCTGACGCGATTTGTCGCCGCCTACATCGAAGAAGTGCCCGATCTGCTGGACGCAGCCAATGAAGTCGCCAGGGAAGCGGGCATTGAGTCACAGATCAAACCGGTGCTGAAAATCGCCGAGCAGTACTTCCTCCAGCCGCCAGCCATCATGGCCGGCCATGTCGGGCTCGACAGCCTGCTGGACGAGGCCTACCTGGCACATCGGTTTGTCGAAGAGGTCAACGACCTGTACATCAAGCATTTCGGCCAGCCACTGATCCCCCTGGACATGACTGTCGCCAACTTGATTGCTCACCAATTGATCGGTGAGTCGTTCGCCAACCAACTGGACGAAGTCGTGCATCACGCCTTCGAAGAGATGCTCAATGACGAAAACTTCGCCCTGGAATCGGTAGAAGCCTACCGTGACAAGCTCAATAGCCCGGACACCGGCGCCGCGTGGAAACGCTGGCCGTGCATGTCCCGCCGCCTGGGCGTAGGCCTGAAGCTGGATCAGCCAGCGGCTTGATCCATCGATAAACACAATCCCCCTGTGGGAGCGGGCTTGCTCGCGAAGAGGGAGTGTCAGACGACATCAATGTTGCCTGACCCACCGCTTTCGCGAGCAAGCCCGCTCCCACACTGTTATCTACCCGGCCGCGCCGACGCCGGTGTTCGTTCGCACGCGTCCCTCGAGCCTGCGCTTCAATCCCCGCGACTCAATCAACAGCCTCGACCCCTTGGCTGCATTCGCCCGTCCCCACTCTTCCAGCAACTCCAGACACGAGTGATCGATGTAGCTCAGGTTATTGAGCGGCACATGCACTGTCGTGCCCGGAGCAATACTGCCCAACACCCGGGTCAGCGCCGGCACCTTGAGGAAGGTCGCCGCACCCATCAGGCGCAACTCCATTTGCCCTTCCTGAGGCAGGTCGATCAGGCTGATTTTCAAGCGAGAGGCTTTCAGCGCCAGTTTCACCAGCGTCAGGCCGAAGCCAATCAGCACGCCGGTCAGCAGGTCCGTGAAAACGATGGCGAGCGCAGTTGCCGCATAAGTGAACATCGGCGCCCGACCATACCGGCCCAAACCACGCAAGACCTTGAGATCCACCAATTTGAAGCCGGTGTACACCAGTACGCCCGCCAGGCTTGCCACCGGAATGCTTTGCAGCACGCTGGACAGCAACAGCACGAACGCCAGCAGCCAAAGGCCATGGAAAATGGTTGAAAAACGCGTGGTTGCTCCCGCCTGAACATTCGCCGAACTGCGCACGATAACGCCCGTCATCGGCAACGCCCCAAGCAGGCCACACAACATGTTGCCGATGCCTTGCGCCGAGAGTTCCCGGTCGAAGTCCGAACGCTGGCCGCTGTGCATGCGATCCACCGCCGCGGCTGAAAGCAAGGTTTCGGCACTGGCGATGAAGGCCACGGCAAATGCGGCAATCAGCAGGGCCGGATCAGCCAGGTTGAGCAGATCCGTCGGCTTCAGCCAGTCGATGGCTTCCGCCAGGTTGGCCGGCACCTGGACCCGTTTGACCTGCAACGTCAACACCAGGCTGGCAAGCGTAGCCAGGCCGACGCCCAGTAGCGCCCCGGGAATGAAGCGCAGGGATTGTGGACGGAGTTTTTCCCACAGCCACATGACGGCAATCGTCGACAAACCTAACAAGCCCGCTTGCCAACCAAACGTGGGCAACGCCTGAGCCAGCGCTGCCGGGAAGGCTGCCAGGTTATCCAGCCCCGAGGGTTTGGGCACGGCATCCAGCATCACATGCACCTGAGACAGGACGATCAACACGCCAATCCCGGCCAGCATGCCGTACACCACCGCAGGCGCCGTCACCCGAAACCAGCAGCCCAGCTTCAAGCGACCGGCCACCAGTTGCAGAAACCCCGCCAACAACAATATGGGCCCGAGCATGGTGATACCGTGCTGGCGGACCAGTTCGAATACCAGAACGGCCAGCCCAGCCGCCGGGCCACTGACCTGTAGCGGCGAGCCGGCCAGCCAACCGACGACCAGACCACCGATGATGCCGGTGATCAGACCTTTGGCCGGCGGCAGGCCAGAGGCAATCGCGATGCCCATGCATAGGGGCAGGGCGACCAGAAACACAACCACCGAAGCCAGCAGCTCCCGTGGCAGAACAGCTTTGAGTCGAGCAGCACGCATGGTGAGTCTCCCGAAGTTTTCTTCAGGCATGGCAAAGCCAGGCTGCCTGAACGGCAGCCTCGGCTGAACCACACAACGATTTAGGAGGATTTAGAAGCGCGCTTTGGGCGTCGCCACGGGAATGGGCAGGCTGCCATTGAGCGGCAGGAAACAGCCTTGATCAGCGTCGTAGGCTTTGATTTCGCTGGTTTCGATGTTGTAGACCCAGCCGTGGATAAACAGCTGACCGTTGGCCATGCGCGAGGCCACCGACGGATGGGTGCGCAGATGCTGCAATTGGGCGATCACATTCTCTTCGGTGAGGATGTGCATGCTTTCGCTTTCACTAGAGCAGTTGCAGTTCTCCTGCACCATGGTCTTGGCCACTTCGGCATGACGCAGCCAGGCTTTGACCGTGGGCATTTTTTCCAGACTGTCCGGGTTGAGCACCGCGCGCATGGCGCCGCAGTCGGAATGCCCGCAAATGATGATGTGATGCACCCCCAAAGCCAGTACGGCGTACTCGATGGCCGTGGAAACACCACCGTTCATTTGCCCGTAAGGCGGTACGACGTTACCGACGTTACGGGTCACGAACAGGTCGCCAGGGGAGCTTTGGGTAATCAACTCGGGAACGATGCGCGAATCGGCGCAGGCGATGAACATCGCTCGTGGCCGCTGGGCCGTGGCGAGTTTCTTGAAGAGCTCTTCCTGCTGGGGAAAGATCTCATGATGAAAATGCAAAAAGCCGTCAACGATGTGCTGCAACGCTGCATCGGCGGTTTCAGCCTCGGGTTGGGCTGAAGCCGACGCAGCCAACGGCTGTTTATCCTTGTCACTCATGAATTCATCCTCATTGGCGGGCTCGGAAAGTCATCCCGTGGGGTCCGGTGTGGAGCCAGTGGCTGGTTAAAAAACATCCGGGCCAAACATCTCGACCCATCAGTCACTCGATGAACAAGGTAGCGGCCGAATCTTAATTGAAACTGAATAAAACGCTCTAGAATGCGTGTTACAGGTCACAAAAAACGTGACCAGCCTAATGCGTGAGCGCACTCTTCAGTACTCAACCATAGGCCAATTGTCCTCAAATCAACGACATTTGGCGACCCGGCGGACAAAAGGCGTCGCAGTCCAGATTGAACCCCTCCCGGTGATTGATACCCAGCCGTTTGATCGCTTTGGCAAAGCGCTGTGCCAGCAAGTCCGCAAACGGACCTTCGCCGCGCATTCGAGCGCCAAAGCGGCTGTCATAAAGTTCACCGCCACGGCTCTGGCGAATCAGGCTCAGTACGTGCGCGGCCCGTTGCGGATAATGGGCGCCCAGCCATTCCTCGAACAGCGGCGCCACTTCCAACGGCAAGCGCAACATCATGTAGGCAGCGCTTTGCGCCCCGGCCGCATGGGCCTCGTTCAGCAGGTTTTCGAGCTCGCTGTCGTTGATCATGGGGATCATCGGTGAACACAGTACGCCCACCGGAATGCCTGCCTCGCGCATGACCCGGATCGCCCGCAACCGTGCCTTGGGCGCTGCAGCGCGGGGTTCGAGGATGCGCTTGAGTTCGTCGTCGAGGGTGGTCAGGCTGATCATCACCGCCACCAGCCTCTGCCGGGCAAGTTCGGCCAGCAGGTCCAGGTCGCGCAGAATCAGCGAGCCCTTGGTGACGATGGTCACCGGATGTCGATAGCGCAGCAGCACCTCAAGTGTCTTGCGGGTGATCTGGTATTCGCGCTCGATCGGCTGGTAAGGGTCAGTGTTGGAACCGAGGTTGATCGGCGCACATTGATAACCACGTTTAGACAGCTGCTCCTCAAGCACATCCACGGCGTTGGTCTTGGCGATCAGTTTTGTCTCGAAATCCAGCCCCGGCGACATGTCCCAATAGGCGTGGCTTGGCCTTGCGTAGCAGTAGATGCAACCGTGCTCGCAACCGCGATAGGGATTGATCGAACGATCGAAGGGCAGGTCCGGCGACGTATTGCGGGTGATGATGGTTTTCGCGGTCTCGATGCGCACCTCGGTGCCCTGGGTGACCGGCACTTCCTGGTACCAACCATCGTCTTCAGCCACCGAACGGTTCGGGGCGAATCGGTTGTGCGGATTGGTCGCGGTGCCGCGGCCACGTGGGGGCAATGGCGTGTGCATGGGGGGGAATCCTGATTGCTGTATGCTCATACAGTATAACGACAATGATCTGCCGGCCAGTGCCGTTCGGCATTTAGCTCGCCGTCGAGTCTTGGAAGAGAATGAAGAGCAATCAAGAGATACACATTACAACTGGCCACTCAATATTAATCATCGCTATCGTTACCTCCCCAACAAACACAAAACGTGGATATTAATTAAAAGGATTTAATAATGTCGTTTTTCAATCTTCGCGGTATTTTCCTGCAAAAACTTGGCCCAACAATAGTCGACCCCGATGAAGTGCTTGTATCAATGCAGTTCGCATTGAAAGAAGAAGGATGGGATGCTGAAAACAACGTGCAGACGACAGCGTTGCTGGACTCTACCACCTTCATCGCATCGTCTTACGACGGTGGCCAATCGTTCAGCCTCGGCGGTATCAGCAAGGATATCGATGGTGACGGCGATATTGATGCCAATGACAAGGCCAAACTTCTGGCCTTGGCCAAAGCCTATGCCAGCATCGTCAATCCCTGATCAATACTTATTCAAAGAGAGTATCCAACAAGCGCCGGTAGAACTTAACACTCGGCCGGCGTATTTTTTGCGTGTACTTATTGGAATATATTTAGAACACTTTCACATTGATCGACGACACCAATACCGTCTGCTTCACGATTCTTTGACGATCAGCTCACGGGCCGTTGACCGGGCAAAGCTCATTCTTGCCAGTATCTCCCGTCCCTTTACTGAACGGTCGCCCGAGCATGCAATTACCACGCTTTATCCCTGCGGTGTTTCTTTCACTGATCGCAGTTTTCAACCTGGCCCCAGTCGTTGCTGACGACAGCGCTCCGATTCGTCCGGCGGAATGGGCCCAACCGGTCGAGAAGCAGTACAACCTCTTCCAGATGTCGCCGACGCTCTATCGCAGTGCGTTGCCGGACAAGGGTGCCGTGCCGCTGCTGGAAAAACTCAAGGTCGGCACGGTGATCAACTTCCTGCCTGAGGCAGACTCCAGCTGGTTGGCCACGCCAGGCATCACGCAAGTACAGCTGCCTTATCGCACCAACCATGTGGACGACGCCGAGGTGCTCAAGGCCTTGCGCGCCATCAAGTCTGCCGAAGCCAAGGGCCCGGTGCTGATGCACTGCAAACACGGCTCTGACCGTACCGGCCTGATGGCGGCCATGTACCGGGTTGTCATCCAGGGCTGGAGCAAGGAAGAGGCCCTTAACGAAATGACCCAGGGTGGCTTTGGTGACAGCACCCATTTCAAGGACGGCATTCGCTACATGATGCAGGCCGACGTGGAAAAACTGCGCACGGCCCTGGCCAATGGCGATTGCAGCACCACCCCGTTCGCCGCGTGCTCGATGAAGAGCTGGCTCAAATCCGCTCATATCGAATAAAAAAGTTCTTCACGCATTCCCGGGAAACTGTAGGAGCCGGCTTGCTGGCGATGGACTCCAGTGCGCCGCGTTTATCCAGTTCATGCGCGTAATCGTTAACGACCATCGCCGGCAAATCAGCTCCTACAAGGGACCGCGTCCTGGTTGAAATGATGTGAACGCCAAATTGTAGGAGCCGGCTTGCTGGCGATGGACTCCAGTGCGCCGCGTTTATCCAGTTCATGCGCGTAATCGTTAACGACCATCGCTGGCAAATCAGCTCCTACAAGGGACCGCGTCCTGGTTGAAATGATGTGAACGCCAAATTGTAGGAGCCGGCTTGCTGGCGATGGACTCAAGTGCGCCGTGTTTATCCAGTTCATGCGCGTAATCGTTAACGACCATCGCTGGCAAGCCAGCTCCTATGTATGGACTCGCCCCCACTGTCTACCCGCTTTTGAAAAACCGCTGCCCCGTTGCATCTATGTATTAGGCCTATTCGTGGAAGCCGTCTTCGGCTTCTGGCCAA
>NZ_JAHBDR010000113.1:0-16049 GCF_019956575.1 Pseudomonas sp. A-R-19 | reverse complement strand
GACCATAGAGCGTTGGAACCACCTGATCCCATCCCGAACTCAGCAGTGAAACGATGCATCGCCGATGGTAGTGTGGGGTTTCCCCATGTGAGAGTAGGTCATCGTCAAGATTAAATTCCGAAACCCCTATCTGCGTATGCAGGTAGGGGTTTTGTTTTTGCGCCTCTGTACACCTCAAACGCTGTTCCCTGTAGGAGCGAGCCTGCTCAGGGCACCGCGTTACCCCAGACAACCCGCGTCATCATTGACGACCTTCGCGAGCGAGCTCGCTCCTACAAATGCTAAAGTCGTCCCTCGAATTTGTTTTCCAAGGAAGCCTTTATGCCGGACGCGACGTCCCTCAGCGCTGGATTCATGGTGGTTCATGGCAACCGCCTGGACGAGTTGCGCAGCCTGGTGGTCAGTTGGATGCGGCGCTACCCGCTGGCTCCCCTGGAGAATGAAATCGCGTTGGTGCAAAGCAATGGCATTGCCCAATGGCTGAAGCTGGCACTGGCGGAAGACTCTGAAGAAGACGACATGGGAGGCTGCGGCATCGCCGCGGCCATCGACGTGCAGTTGCCCGGCAGCTTCATGTGGCAGCTCTATCGCATGGTCCTCGGTCGCGATGAAATTCCGGTCAAGTCCCTGCTCGATAAAGCCCCGCTGACCTGGCGCCTGATGCGCCTGTTGCCGCAGTTGATCAACCAACCGCACTTCGAGCCGCTGCAGCGTTTCCTGACCCATGACACCGACCTGCGCAAACGCTATCAATTGGCTGAGCGCCTGGCGGACCTGTTCGACCAGTACCAGGTCTATCGGGCTGACTGGCTCGAAGACTGGGCAGACGGTCGGCATCAAACAAGAAACGGCAGGGGCGAAGCCAAACCCCTGGCTCCGGCCAATTGCTGGCAGGCGGAGTTATGGCGCGCACTCTTGCTGGATGTGGGAGAAGAAGGCATGGCGCAAAGCCGTGCCGGTGTCCATCAGCGATTTGTCGAGCGCATCAGTCACCTCGAAACAGCCCCCAAGGGATTGCCCCCACGAGTGATCGTTTTCGGGATTTCTTCCCTGCCTGCCCAAGCCCTGGAAGCACTGGCGGGACTGGCACGATTCAGCCAGGTCCTGCTGTGCGTACACAACCCGTGTCGTCACCATTGGGCGGACATCGTCGCCGATAAAGACCTGTTGCGGCATCAATACAAGCGTCAGGCGCGTAAAAGCGGCATGCCCGTAGTGATCGATCCGCAAACCCTGCACCAGCATGCTCACCCGCTGCTGGCCGCATGGGGTAAGCAGGGGCGGGACTATATCAACCTGCTCGACAGTTATGACGATCCCCACAGCTATCGCTCGGCGTTTCGCGACGGTCGCATCGACCTGTTCAGTGATGGCCAGCCATTGAATGTGCTCAACCAGTTGCAGGATGACATCCTCGAGTTGCGTCCCCTCAACGAGACTCGGGAGCGTTGGCCGGCTATCGATTTGCATAAGGACGAGTCGATCCGTTTTCACATTGCCCATAGCGCCCAGCGAGAAGTCGAGATCCTCCACGATCAACTGCTCGCACGCTTCAGCGCCGACCCGCAATTGCGACCCCGCGATATCATCGTGATGGTCCCGGACATCGATAGCTACGCCCCGCATATTCGTGCCGTGTTTGGTCAGCTTGATCGCCAGGATCCGCGCTTCGTTCCGTTTACCCTGGCTGACCAGGGCCAGCGCGGTCGTGATCCACTGCTGATTGCGGTCGAGCACCTGCTCAAGCTGCCTGACAGCCGATTCCCCGTCAGTGAAATCCTCGATCTGCTGGACGTCCCGGCACTGCGCGCCCGCTTTGGTGTCGAGGAACGTGACCTGCCGACGCTGCACCGCTGGATCGAGGGCGCCGGCATTCGCTGGGGCATGAATGCCGAACAGCGTGCCGGGCTCGGGCTGCCCAATGAACTGGAACAAAACAGCTGGCGTTTCGGTTTGCGGCGGATGTTGCTCGGGTATGCCGTTGGCAGCGCCGATTCTTATGAGGGTATCGAGCCCTACGACGAAATCGGTGGCCTGGACGCTGCGCTCATTGGTCCGTTGGTTGCGTTGCTGGACGCGCTGGAAGTGGCTCACCACGAACTCTCTCAGCCTGCATTGCCGGGGCAATGGGGGGGGCGCTTGCAGGCTTTGGTGCAGTTGTTCTTCCTTGCCGGTAACGAACACGATGACTACTTGTTGGCCCAGCTCGAAGAGTTGCGCGAGACCTGGCTCGAGACCTGTGAGTCAGTCGGGTTGCAGGACGAATTGCCGCTGACCGTCGTCCGTGAAGCCTGGCTCGCAGGGTTGGATCAGGGCCGTTTGTCCCAACGCTTTCTGGCCGGTGCGGTCAACTTCTGCACCTTGATGCCCATGCGCGCTATCCCGTTCAAACTGGTCTGCCTGCTGGGCATGAATGACGGCGATTATCCGCGCGCACAGCCGCCGCTGGATTTCGACCTGATGGGCAGTGATTACCGCCCGGGTGATCGCTCCCGGCGCGAAGATGACCGTTACCTGCTACTGGAAGCCTTGCTGTCGGCACGGGACCAGCTCTACATCAGTTGGGTGGGCCGTAGCATCCGCGATAACAGCGAGAGGCCCGCGTCGGTGCTGATCGGCCAGTTACGCGACCACTTGGCCAGCGGTTGGCGATTGCTGCAAGGTGACGAGGACCTGTTGGAAGCCATGACCCGGGAACACCCGTTGCAACCCTTCAGTGCCCGCTATTTTCACGAAGGGGATGAGTCGTTCAGCTACGCCAGCGAATGGCAGGTCCTTCATCAAGCGGCAGAGCAACAGGCAACAGCCGAAGTGCTTGAGCCTCACATTCAGGACGAACCCCTGAGTCTCGGTCAACTGCAGGATTTCCTGCGCAATCCGGTACGGCATTTTTTCAGCCAGCGACTGAAGGTTTTCTTCGAGGCGGCTGAAGTACCGCTGGCCGATGAAGAACCTTTTGTCCTGGATGCATTGCAGCGTTACGGCTTCAGCGACCGTTTACTCGAAGCGGCGCTGGCGGATCCGGGAAATTCCGCACAGGCACTGGAGGATCAGGCGAAACGCTTGCAGAACAGCGGGCTGCTGCCCATGGCCGGATTCGGTGAGTGCCTGCAGCGTGAATTGATCGAGCCATTGCCTGATTTGTTGCAGCGTCACCAACAGCTCCTGGCTTTGTGGCCAACACCGCTCAGCAGCGCCTTGCCCGTGAGTCTTGAACTGCAAGGCCTGCACATCGAGGGCTGGCTCAGCGGCCTGCATCAGCGCGCCGATGGTGGATTGCTGTCTATCACGACGATCCCCAACAGCATCGGCTCGATCAAGTCGCGCAAATGGCATCGACTGACACGTCCTTGGCTCACTCATCTGGTGGCTTGTGCCAGTGGCATGGCGTTGACCACCGCACTGGTAGCCAGCGACGACAGTCTGTTGCTCGGACCGATGGACGAGTCCACGGCGCAGAAAATTCTCGGTGACCTGTTGATGGCCTGGCAATCGGGTATGCGCCAGCCTCTGCCGATCGCGGTCAAGACAGCCTTTGCGTGGCTGGGGCAAACCGACCCGGTCAAGGCCGAGGCCGCTGCGCGCAAGGCCTATGAAGGTGATGGGCAAACGACTGATGGAGAGCGTCGCGAAAGCCCGGCACTCGCCCGCCAATTCGCCGATTACGATGCCTTGGTCGCCGATGAGACGTTCCCCGATTGGTGTGATGCGCTCTATCGCCCGCTTCTTGAAGCACCCTGGCGTTCACTGTCCAGCGAGGAGTCGCGTTGATGAGCACGAAGACACCGCTGGCCCTGGCCTTCCCGCTGCGCGGCAGCCAGTTGATCGAAGCGAGCGCCGGGACCGGCAAGACGTTCACTATTTCTGCGTTGTACTTGCGTCTGGTGCTTGGTAACGGCGGGGAGGACAGTGGTTTCGGGCGTGAGCTGTTGCCGCCGCAAATCCTCGTCGTGACCTTCACCGACGCCGCTACCAAAGAGCTGCGTGAACGCATTCGCACGCGGCTCGCCGAGGCTGCTCGATTTTTCCGCGATGAAACACCGGCCCCGGACAGCCTGATTGCCGAGTTGCGTGAGCAGTATTTGCCCGAGCAATGGCCCGGGTGCGCAAACCGCCTGGATATCGCCGCCCAGTGGATGGACGAGGCGGCGGTGTCGACCATCCACAGCTGGTGCCAGCGCATGTTGCGCGAGCACGCATTCGACAGCGGCAGCCTGTTTACCCAGACCCTGGAAACCGATCACAGCGACTTGCTGGGCGAAGTCCTGCGCGATTACTGGCGGCTGTTCTGCTACCCGATGCAAGGTGATGCCTTGAATTGGGTGCGCAGCAATTGGGGTGGACCGGCGGCATTGCTGCCGCGAATTCGTGCGCTGTTCTCCAGCGAGCGCGATTCGCTTGAAGGGCAAGAACCTGCCGAAGTGATCTCGCAATGCCTGCAAGAGCGACGGGTTGCCCTGATCGAGCTCAAGAAACCCTGGTTGCAGTGGGCGGATGAGTTGCTCGCCATCTGTCATCAGGGCGTTGCGGGCAAGAGTGTCGACGGCCGCAAGATGCAGGCTCGCTATTTCGAGCCCTGGTTCGAGAAGATCAAGACCTGGGCCGAAGACGAATCCCTTGAGCAACTGGATATCGGCACCGGTTTCACGCGCCTGACCCCGGACGGCATGGCCGAAGCCTGGAAGGGCGAAGCGCCTCGACATCCGGGGCTCGAAGCGATGGCCGGCCTCAAGGCCTGTCTCGATGGCTTGCCAACGCCCGATGCTGCCGTACTGCAACATGCTGCCCGCTGGGTTGGGGCTCGATTCGAGGAAGAGAAACGCCGCCGTGCGGAAATGGGCTTCGACGACATGTTGCTGCGCCTTGATGCGGCCCTGCAGTCCGATGGCGGCGAGCGCCTGGCCACCCTGATTCGTGAACAGTTTCCGGTCGCCCTGATCGATGAGTTCCAGGACACCGACCCGGTGCAGTACCGGATCTTCGAGAGCATCTACCGGATTGAAGAGAACAGCCCCGAGTGCGGCCTGTTCCTGATCGGCGACCCGAAGCAAGCGATCTACGCTTTTCGCGGCGCTGACATCCACACCTACCTGCGCGCCCGCCAGGCCACCGTCGGCCGGCTGCACACCCTGGGCACCAACTTCCGTTCAAGCCACGGCATGGTCAACGCGGTGAACCATGTGTTCGAGCGCGCCGAAGCCCGGGAGTCCGGACGTGGCGCTTTCCTCTTTCGGCAGAAGAATGGCGACAACCCGGTTCCGTTCACGCCGGTTGCCTCACAGGGCCGCAAAGAAGTCTTGCGCATCAATGATCAGGCAGTCCCGGCCTTGAACATCTGGCACTTGCCGGCCGAACAACCATTGTCCGGCGCCGTGTACCGGCAACAACTGGCGGCTGCCTGCGCCAGTGAAATCACTGCATTGCTCAATGGCGGGCAGCAGGGGCAAGCGGGGTTCACCCAGGACGGCAAAGCCTTCAGGGGCCTGCTGCCGGCGGACATCGCCATCCTGGTGCGCGACGGTAAGGAAGCGCAGGCGGTTCGTGCGCAATTGGCCGCCCGTGGCGTGCGCAGTGTTTACCTGTCGGACAAGGACTCGGTGTTCGCCGCCCAGGAGGCGCATGACGTGCTGACCTGGCTCAAGGCCTGCGCCGAGCCGGACGTCGAGCGACCGCTGCGGGCCGCGTTGGCCTGCATCACATTGAACCTTTCGCTGACCGAGCTGGAGCGGTTGAATCAGGACGAGTTGGCCTGGGAATCTCGGGTCATGCAGTTCCGTGGCTATCGCGAAATCTGGCGCAAGCAGGGCGTACTGCCGATGCTGCGGCGCTTGCTGCACGACTTCCGTCTGCCCCAGGCACTGATCGCCCGCAGTGATGGCGAGCGCGTGTTGACCAACCTTCTGCACCTGTCCGAGTTGCTGCAGCAGGCGGCCGCGGAACTCGATGGCGAGCAAGCGCTGATCCGGCATTTATCCGAGCATCTGGCGTTGTCCGGGCAGGCCGGCGAAGAGCAGATCCTGCGTCTGGAAAGCGATGAGCAATTGGTCAAGGTCGTGACCATTCACAAGTCCAAAGGCCTTGAGTACCCCTTGGTGTTCCTGCCGTTCATTTGTTCGGCGAAACCGGTGGATGGCAGCCGCCTGCCGCTGCATTACCACGATGAATCCGGCCATGCCCAGGTCACGTTGAAGCCGACAGCGGAGTTGATTGCCCTGGCCGATGATGAGCGTCTGGCCGAGGATCTGCGCTTGCTCTATGTCGCCCTGACCCGGGCGCAGCATGCCTGCTGGCTGGGGGTGGCTGATCTCAAGCGCGGCAACAACAATGGCTCGGTGCTGCATCTGTCGGCATTGGGTTATCTGCTGGGCGGCGGTGCGCCGTTGGCCGAGTCCCCGGCGTTGCAACTTTGGTTGCGCGACCTGCAACAGGACTGTCCGGCACTGGCGTATGCGCAGATGCCTGAAGCAACAGCAGAGCATTACCAGCCACCACAAAACGACGCGGTGTTGCTGCCTCCGTTGACCCCGAAACGCAAGGCCAGTGAAAACTGGTGGATCGCTTCCTACAGCGCGCTGCGCATTGGCGACACCCTGAGTGTCGGCACGGACGAGGCGCCGGAGAGCCCGCAGGCGCAAAAACTGTTCGATGACGAACGCCTCGACCCGCAGGCCTCCAGGGAAGTGGTCGCCGGTGGCGGCGATATCCATCGCTTCCCGCGTGGGCCGAACCCCGGCACCTTCCTCCATGGCTTGCTCGAATGGGCGGGAGGCGAGGGGTTTGCTGCGGCACCACAAGAGGTGATCGACGCCATTGCCCGTCGCTGCAATCGTCGAGGTTGGGAGGGCTGGATCACTACCTTGAGTGACTGGCTGCAGCATCTGCTCATGTTGCCGTTGCAACTGGGTGGCGGTCAGGCTCCGGTGATATTCGGCCAGTTGACGCAGTACCAGGTCGAGATGGAGTTCTGGTTCGCCAGCCACAAGGTCGATGTGCTCAAGCTCGATGCGCTGGTGTGCCAATACACCCATAACGGCGTGGCCCGGGTGGCCGCGGAGCCGGTGTTGCTCAACGGCATGTTCAAGGGTTTCATCGACCTGACGTTCGAGCATGGCGGCCGCTATTACGTGGCCGACTACAAATCCAACTGGCTCGGTGTCGATGATGCGGCCTACACCGCGCAGGCCATGGAACAGTCGATTCTCGACAACCGTTATGACCTGCAATACGTGTTGTACCTGTTGGCCCTGCATCGCCAACTCAAGGCGCGGCTCGCCGATTACGACTATGACCGGCATGTCGGCGGTGCCTTGTACCTGTTTTTGCGCGGTACGCGCGCGGCCAGCCAGGGTGTGTTTTTCGCCCGGCCGCCAAGAGAGCTGATCGAACGTCTGGATAGGCTGTTCCAGGGCAAGCCAGAGCCCAAGGCCGAGCCCGCCTGGGAACAGGGAGTACTGTTATGAATCGCACATTCGCCGATTTGTTGCCCACATCGCTGGCAGCAGAAAGCCTGGCCGATCTGACGCCGCTGAGTCGTGCCGACGACTTGCTGTTGTTGCTTACGCGTTGGGTCGAGCGCGGCTGGTTGCGCGCGCTGGACAAAGCCTTTGTCGCGTTCCTGCATGAACTGGCTCCGGAGGATGATCCGCTGGTGTTGCTGGCAGCCGCACTGACCAGCCACCAATTGGGCCACGGGCATGTCTGCCTCGACCTGTTCGAGACGCTGAAAGAACCGGATTTCGCCCTGTCGTTGCCACCCGAAGGTGACGTGCAAGGTGGTGCAATGCTGCTGCCCTCGCAATTACTCGGATCGCTGGACGGTGCTCATTGGTGCAAGGTGCTGGCCGCCAGCAACCTGGTCGCACTGGCCGCTGACAGTCGTGACAACGTGCGCGACCGGCCTTTGGTGTTATCGGGCAAGCGCCTGTACCTGCGCCGCTATTGGGCCTACGAGCGGCGGATCGACCTTTCGTTGCGCGAACGTCTGACGGAGCACGAATCCACGCCGAACGACTTGCTCGGGCGCCTCACCGGTTTGTTTGGCCCTGCCCGCCCCGGTGAAGTGATCGACTGGCAGAAGCTCGCCTGTGCCCTGGCAACCCGCAGCGCCTTCAGCATCGTCACGGGCGGGCCGGGAACCGGCAAGACCACCACCGTCGTGCGCCTGCTGGCGTTGCTCCAGGCGCCGGCGGTCGAGGCTGGCATGCCCCTGCGCATTCGCCTCGCCGCGCCTACCGGCAAGGCCGCGGCGCGCCTGACGGAATCCATCAGCCAGCAAGTCCGCACCTTGAAGGTCAGCGAAGAAATACGCGAGAAGATCCCGTCCGACGTCACCACCGTTCACCGCCTGCTCGGCAGCCGGCCCGGGACTCGGCATTTCCGCCACCACGCGGGCAATCGCCTGCCGCTGGATGTGTTGGTGGTGGACGAAGCCTCGATGATCGACCTGGAGATGATGGCCAACCTGCTCGACGCCTTGCCGGCCCATGCGCGCCTCGTGTTGTTGGGTGACAAGGATCAACTGGCTTCGGTAGAGGCCGGTGCGGTACTCGGTGATCTGTGTCGCGACGCGGAGGCAGGCTGGTACAGCCCGCAGACACGCCAGTGGCTGGAAGCCGTCAGTGGCGAAAACCTGCAGGCCAGCGGCTTGCAGGAGGACGCGCAGGGCACTCATCCATTGGCCCAACAGGTGGTGATGTTGCGCCATTCCCGACGATTCGGTGAAGGCAGCGGCATTGGCCAACTGGCTCGCTGGGTCAACCAGCAGCAACCCGAAGAAGCCCGCAAGTTGTTGTCGGCGCGCAGCCATGCCGATGTGTATTGCCTGTCCCTCAAGGGCGAGCAGGATCGGGCCCTGGAGCGCTTGCTGCTCGACGGCCATGGTGAGGGTCCGCAGGGTTATCGACATTACCTGGGCGTGTTGCGCAATCAGCGGCCGCCCCTGGACAGCCCGCTGGAAGATTCGCGCTGGATTGATTGGGCCAGGCAAGTGTTGCAGGCCTTCGACGCGTTCCAGTTGTTATGCGCCGTGCGCAAGGGACCTTGGGGTGTGGAGGGTTTGAACCAGCGAGTGACGGAGGCTTTGCTCAGGGCACGCCTGATCGACAGCGACCAGCAGTGGTATGAGGGTCGCCCTGTCTTGATGACCCGCAACGATTACGGGCTGGGTTTGATGAACGGCGATATCGGCATTACCCTCAAGCTTCCGGAACAGGAAGGGCCTGAGACTGGAAAGCAGGTTCTGCGAGTGGCGTTCCCACGCAATGATGGCCAGGGTGGTGTGCGATTTGTCCTGCCCAGCCGCCTGAATGATGTCGAAACCGTGTACGCCATGACCGTGCATAAATCCCAGGGCTCGGAGTTCGCGCATACCGCGTTGATTCTTCCTGACGCCTTGAATCCGGTGCTCACCAAGGAGCTGATCTACACCGGAATTACCCGGGCCAAGGACTGGTTCACCTTGATCGAGTCCCGTGCGGGCGTGTTTGAAGAGGCGGTGAAACGCCGGGTCAAACGCTTGAGCGGGCTGATGCTGGAGCTAAAGGAAGGCAGCGAGTCGACAGGCTGAAAGGTCAGTCATCGGCAAACAGCATCTCCCGGCTTTCTCCCATCAGCAGGCCCTGATTCTGCTCGGTGACCTGGCGGATGTAATCCCACAGCAGGGTGATCCGCTTCAACTTGCGCAGATCCTCGCGGCAGTACATCCAGAACTGGCGGGTGATGTTGATTTCCTGCGGCAACACCGGCAGCAGGCGCGGGTCCTGGGTGGCGAGGAAGCAAGGCAGGATCGCCAGCGAGCGTCCTTGCTGCGCGGCTACGAACTGCGCGATCACGCTGGTGCTGCGCAGGTTGGCGCTGGCGCCGGGCAATACGTTGGCCAGGTACAGCAGCTCCGAGCTGAACGCCAGGTCGTCGACGTAGCTGATAAATGAATGCTTGGCCAAATCGGCTGGTTTGCGGATCGGCGGATGGTTGTCCAGGTATTCCTGGGTCGCGTACAGCTGCAACCGGTAGTCGCACAGTTTGCAGCAGACGTACGGGCCATGCTCCGGGCGCTCCAGGGCGATGACGATGTCGGCTTCGCGCTTGGACAGGCTGATGAAGTGCGGCAGCGGCAGGATGTCCACCGAGATCGCCGGGTAGGTGTCGACGAAGTGGCTCAGCTGCGGCGTGATGAAAAAGCTGCCGAAGCCTTCGGTGCAACCCATGCGCACATGACCGGACAGTGCCACGCCGGAGCCGGAAACCTGCTCGCACGCCATGTGCAAGGTACTTTCGATCGACTCGGCATACCCCATCAACCGCTGGCCTTCGGCGGTCAGGACAAAGCCGTTGGTCCGGGATTTCTCGAACAGCAACGTGCCCAGCGCCGTTTCCAGGGAGCTGATGCGCCGCGACACCGTTGTGTAGTCCACCGCCAGGCGCTTGGCCGCGGTGCTGGCTTTGCGGGTGCGGGCGACTTCAAGGAAAAACTTGAGGTCATCCCAGTTCAATGAGCCGAGGGAGGTGATGTTTTTTTGCATGTTGGACCGGTTTTTATGTGCGTTCTTATCAGAAGTTTGCACATCTATACTCCAAAAACAGCCCGACAACCAATTCGCGGCACACAGCTCATCTCAGGGCGACTATCTCGCCCTGACTCCCAAGATAAAAATAAAGTCTGGAGACCCACATGAACGCATCGCTCACGCCCAATGACACCCCCAACGAAACAAAAACAAGTGTGCAGAAGGTCAAACTGTTGATCGATGGCCAGTGGGTCGAATCCAAGTCCACCGAATGGCACGACATCATCAACCCGGCAACTCAACAAGTGCTGGCCAAAGTGCCGTTTGCCACCGCCGAAGAAGTCGACGCCGCCATCAGCGCCGCGCATCGTGCCTTCCAGACCTGGAAACTGACCCCGATCGGTGCGCGCATGCGCATCATGCTCAAGCTCCAGGCGCTGATCCGCGAACACTCCAAGCGCATCGCCGTGGTCCTGAGCGCCGAGCAGGGCAAGACCATTGCCGACGCCGAGGGCGATATTTTCCGTGGCCTGGAAGTGGTCGAGCACGCCTGCTCCATCGGCAGCCTGCAAATGGGCGAGTTCGCTGAAAACGTTGCCGGCGGCGTCGACACCTACACCCTGCGCCAGCCGATCGGCGTGTGCGCCGGCATTACCCCGTTCAACTTCCCGGCGATGATTCCGCTGTGGATGTTCCCGATGGCCATCGCCTGCGGCAACACCTTCGTGCTCAAGCCGTCCGAACAGGACCCGATGTCGACCATGCTCCTGGTGGAGCTGGCGATCGAGGCGGGCATTCCGGCTGGCGTGCTCAACGTCGTGCACGGCGGCAAGGACGTGGTGGACGGGCTCTGCACCCACAAGGACATCAAGGCGGTTTCCTTCGTCGGTTCGACCGCCGTCGGTACCCACGTTTATGACCTGGCGGGTAAACACGGTAAGCGCGTGCAATCGATGATGGGCGCCAAGAACCACGCTGTGGTGCTGCCGGACGCCAATCGCGAGCAAGCGCTGAATGCGCTGGTGGGTGCCGGTTTCGGTGCCGCCGGTCAACGCTGCATGGCCACCTCGGTGGTGGTGCTGGTGGGCGCGGCCAAACAATGGCTGCCGGACTTGAAAGCGCTGGCGCAGAAACTCACCGTGAATGCCGGTAGCGAGCCGGGTACCGATGTTGGGCCGGTAATCTCGAAGAAGGCCAAGGCGCGGATTCTCGATCTGATCGAAAGCGGTATCAAGGAAGGCGCCAAGCTGGAGCTCGACGGTCGCGAAATCACGGTTCCCGGTTACGAGAAGGGCAACTTTGTCGGCCCGACCCTGTTCTCCGGCGTGACCACCGACATGCAGATCTACACCCAGGAAATCTTCGGTCCGGTGCTGGTGGTGCTGGAAGTCGCCACCCTTGATGAGGCCATCGCCCTGGTCAACGCCAACCCGTTCGGCAACGGCACGGGCCTGTTCACCCAGAGCGGCGCGGCGGCACGTAAATTCCAGAGCGAAATCGATGTTGGCCAGGTCGGCATCAACATCCCGATCCCGGTGCCGGTCCCGTTCTTCAGCTTCACCGGTTCGCGCGGCTCCAAGCTCGGCGACCTCGGCCCGTATGGCAAGCAAGTGGTGCAGTTCTACACTCAGACCAAGACCGTCACCAGCCGCTGGTTCGATGACGACAGCGTCAACGACGGTGTGAACACCACCATCAACCTGCGATAAGGAGCCGGACATGAAAATCGCTTTTATCGGTCTCGGCAACATGGGCGCGCCGATGGCGCGCAATCTGATCAAGGCCGGCCATGCGCTGCGCCTGGTCGACCTGAACAAAACTGTGCTGGCGGAACTGGAGCAACTGGGCGGCAGCATCAGCGCATCGGCCCGTGAAGCGGCAGAAGGTGCCGAACTGGTCATCACCATGCTGCCTGCCGCTGTGCATGTGCGCAGTGTGTGGCTGGGTGAAGACGGCGTACTCGCCGGTATCGGCAAAGGTGTTCCGGCCGTGGATTGCAGCACCATCGATCCGCAGACCGCGCGGGACGTGGCCGCCGCCGCTGCCAAACAGGGCGTGACCATGGCCGATGCGCCGGTCTCTGGCGGCACCGGTGGTGCAGCCGCCGGAACGCTGACCTTCATGGTCGGCGCCACGCCTGAACTGTTCGCCACCCTGCAACCGGTACTGGCGCAAATGGGCCGCAACATCGTCCATTGTGGTGAGGTCGGCACCGGGCAAATCGCTAAAATCTGCAACAACCTGCTGCTGGGGATTTCCATGGTCGGCGTCAGCGAAGCCATGGCGCTGGGCGATGCCCTGGGCATCGACACCAAGGTGCTGGCGGGCATCATCAACAGCTCCACCGGGCGTTGCTGGAGTTCGGAGATGTACAACCCGTGGCCGGGCATCGTTGAAACGGCGCCCGCGTCACGCGGTTACACCGGTGGTTTCGGTGCCGAACTGATGCTCAAGGATCTGGGGCTGGCCACTGAAGCAGCGCGTCAGGCGCACCAGCCGGTGGTACTCGGCGCGGTGGCCCAGCAGTTGTATCAGGCGATGAGTTTGCGTGGGGAGGGTGGGCAGGACTTCTCGGCGATCATCAATGGCTATCGCAAGCCGCAGTAAAGCGATTCATTGAATGTGGTGAGGGCTGTTGTGGCGAGGGGGCTTGTCGGAACGCCGCACCGCCCCGTTGGTTCGCGAAGCGGACCCAAGTCCGCTCAGTGCGGTGTTTCAGGTGAATCGCGGTTGCTGATGATACGACTGCTTCGCAGCCGAACGGGGGCAAGCCCCCTCACCACACAAGCTCGCTCCCACAGGGGACTGTATGTACCCAAAGATATTTACCGGGAGATCACGTCGGGTGATCCCCCGGTTTTTTTGTATCAGGCAAACACAAAATATTTGCGCACGGTTTCCACCACTTCCCAGGTGCCTTTCATCCCCGGCTCAACGACAAAAATGTCACCGGCACGCAGGTGGATCGGTGCCATGCCTTCCGGGGTGATGACGCAGTAGCCTTCCTGGAAATGGCAGTACTCCCACTTCACGTATTCCACGTACCACTTGCCCGGCGTGCAGATCCAGGTGCCCATGATCTTGCTGCCGTCTTCGCTGGTGTAGGCGTTGAGGTTGACGGTGTGCGGGTCGCCTTCGAGTTTTTCCCATTTGCAGGCGTCGAGTACAGGCAGCGGGTGGGTGTCGCGCAGAACGGTAATCGGTGCGGTCATGATGACTCCGGGCAGTGGGCTCAAGAACTGAAGTCGCACCCTATAGCGCCTGTCCGTGGGTCAGTTGTCTGTGCTCGACACTGAGCTGTCCAGAAACGCACGGCCCTCAAGGATTGCTCAGTGGGCAGTCGAGCCTGGATTGTTCGAGGCTGTTCTCGAACTCGACCAATTGCGAGTGCTGTTGCGACAGCGCCGCTATTCGATCGCCGATTTCCTGTTTTTTGCTGGCGATGACCTGATGTGCCCGTTCCCATGGCAACTGCGGGCCCTGATGTCCGGCGAAGACTGAGTGCAATTCCTTGAGCCTGAAACCCAGCTGCTGCGCACATTTGATGAAAATCAGCAGGTCAATGCTGTGCTGGTCATAGATGCGGTACTTGCCCTGACGTCGAGCGGCAGGCAGCAGGCCAATCGACTCGTAGTGACGGATGCTTTTGACAGTGGTTCCGGAACGTTGCGCGGCTTGACCGATGTACATGGGAAGGTCCTTTTCTCCGAGGATAAAGCTCGCTGCATTATCGACCGACTCAAGTGCTGGCGATAGCTTCGGCTTGGTGTAACCAGGAAGCATGCCGGTCTGCGCTGGCGCCGAGAATGGGGCCGAAGGTGAGGGTTCGGGTTGGCTGGATGCCACAGAATTCCAGCGTGGTTTTACGGACCTGGTGCAGACCGGGCATGCGGTAGATCCAGCGGTAGTACCAGGGCGGCGTGTCCATGGTCACCAGCAGGTGGGCGGTTCGGCCGCGCAGGAGTTTGTCGGGGAAGGCTTTGCCCTGGCGATACTTGAAGGCAAAACCGGGCAGGAACACCCGGTCGAAAAAGCCCTTGAGCAAGGCCGGTACGCCACCCCACCAGATCGGATAAACCAGTGCCAGCTGTTCGGCCCAGAGGATATCGGCCTGGGCGCTAAGCAAGTCGGCTTCCAGTGGCTGGACCTGCTGATAGCCTTCGCGCAGCACTGGATCAAAATCCATGCTGCCGAGAAACAACTGCCGCACCTCATGCCCGGCGCGCATTGCCGACTGTGTGTAGCGCTCGGCAAGGGCGGCGCAGAAGCTGTTGCTGGACGGATGCCCGAGGATCACCAGTATTCGTTTGCCCATCATCGCGGTCCTTGAGGATCAAACCTCAAGGATAAAGTCTGCCCCTCAGGGGAGAGTCAAGGCATGCAGCAGGGCCTTGGCATAGCTGGGTAGTGCGGCGAAGTCCCGTGCGCAGAGCAACAGTTTGCGCTGGCCCCAGGGTTCTTGCAGGGCGAAGCTCTTGAAGGACAATGCAGCTGATCCGCGTTCGACTGCGGCCAGCGGTACGATTGCCAGTCCCGCCCCACGGGCGACCATGCGCATCACGCCATCGAAGCCGTCGGCGCGGATGCGAATCTGCATGCGCAGGCCGGCGTGCAGCGCCTGTTCTTCGAGATAAACCGCCAATGCGCTGTTGGCATTCAGGCCGACGTAGTCGTGCTGCAGCGTGTCGGTGAAGCTCACCGAGGTCGCCTGTGCCAGGGGATGTTCGCGGGGCATGATCAGCACCAGCGGATCATCGCGGAATGGGTGGGTCTGCAAGTCATCGGTGTCCACCGCGTCGGAAACGATGCCGAGGTCCGCCGCGCCCTGGCGCAAGGCGTGGGTGATGCGGGTGCTGGGCAGTTCCTGCAGGTCGATGTCGAGGTTGGGCTGGCTGTGCAGGAAGTCTGCGAGCAACTCCGGCAGGTACTCGGTGATCGCCGTGGTATTGCACAGCAGCCGCACCTGGCCTTTGACGCCCTTGGCATATTCGGCCAGTTCCTGTTGCAGGCGTTCGGCCTGTTGCAGCAGAACCCGGGCGTGGCGGGCCAGGGCATTGCCGGCTGGTGTCGGGCTGACTCCGCGGCGATTGCGCTGGAGAAACTCGACGCCCAGCGACGCCTCCATGGCGCGAATTCGCGCACTGGCCGCCGCGAGGGACAAATGACTGCGTGCGGCGCCGGCGGTGATGTTGCCGGCGTCGAGAATGTTCAGGTACAGGCGCAGGTCGGTCAGGTCGAAGTGCATGGTCATTCCCGGGGTTTTTTGCTGTCTGGGCGGGTGCCTTCGCGAGCAAGCCCGCTCCCACAATGGTTATGTGTTGTTCACAAATCCCCTGTGGGAGCGGGCTTGCTCGGGTAGAAACCGGAGACATCCTTTACGTTTTAAACCGGAGACATCGTTTACAGGTATGAAATACGGTCAGGAGGTGCCTGACCATGCCCTGGAATCGAGAGTCCCCAATGGATCAACGAATCAAACTCATAGGCGACTGGCTGCAAGGCAGCTACTCCAAAAGCGAGCTGGCCCGTCACTACGGGCTCAGC